>JAQUNT010000146.1 GCA_028717525.1 Elusimicrobiota bacterium | reverse complement strand
GGTCTTCCTGCTGGCCCGGCCGGAGCTGCGCGGCAAGGTGCGCGGCTGGGTCTCCATCCAGGGCGCCCTGCTGGGCACGCCCGTGGCCGACTACATCGCCGCCTCCCCCAAGTTGGACGCCCTGGCCGCCAAGCTCCTGAGCCTGCTCGGCGGCACCGTGGAATCGCTCTACAGCATGACCACGGCCGCTGCGCGGGAGTTCTGCCGGAAGAACGATGGCGCCATCCGCGAGCTCATCGGCTCCCTGCCCGCCATCGCCTTCGCGAGCTGGAAGGACCCCGCTCCCGGCCCCCCCAACAGCCTGCTCGCCATCCCCCGCAACATCATGGCCAGGCAGGGCATCAAGAACGACGGGCTCATGCCCGCGGCCAACGCCGTCCTGCCGGGCATGGACTTCGTGATGGCGGCCGGGGTGGACCACGCCGACCCCGCCATGCGCAGCCTCCAGGACTACGACCGCCTGCGCCTGACCAAGACCTTGCTCTCCCTGCTGCTGCGGCGGGTGGAGCCCTAGCCGGACAGGACGCCGTCGCCCTGGGACAGGCGAAGGGGAGGCCGGTTCTGATTGACAACTGACGCCGTGGCGGAGGGCCTGGGCGTGGCCCGGCCCCGGCGGCCATTATGATACGATGAGGCTCATGGAGAACGGCACATCGCCGGGGGGCATCCAGCGGGTCCGGGTCCTGTGGGAGGCCTGCCCCAGATGGGCCGCGGTCGCCGTCTCCCTCGCGCTCCTGGTCCTGCTCGCCTGGGCCGATACCCACCTGGACCCGGAGATCGGCTTCTCCATCTTCTACCTGATCCCCATCCTGCTCGCGGTCTGGAGTGCGGGGCGGCCGTGGGACGTCGTCATGCCGGCGCTGGCCGCGGCGGCCTGGGGGACGGACACCTGGCTCTCCGGGAGGATGTCCGTCAACTGGGAAATGCTGGTCTGGGACAGCGCCCTCCGCCTGGTGTTCTTCCTCATCTCCGCGCGCCTCGTCCTGCTGCAGCAGGAGTTCGTGGCGACCCGCTCCGCCAAGGACCAGGCGGAGACCGAGTCGCGGATCAAGTCCAACATGATCTCCGTGGTCAGCCACGAGTACGGCAACATCCTGACCACGATGAAGCTCTCCATGGTCCTGCTGCGCGAGTCCCAGGACCAGGAGTCGCGGCGGCAGACCATGGAGATCATGGACAAGGCCATCGAGCACCTGCGCTCGGCCACGGCCAACTTCCTCAACCTCAACCGCCTGGACTCCGGCCGTTTCGTCCTGGACATCCGGCCCGCCCCCATCCGGTCCCTGGCCCGGGAGACCATCTCCTTCCTGCAGCCGGTCATCGCGGCCAAGAGGCTGCGCCTGGAGACGGCGTTCCCCGCCTCCGCGCCGGTCCCGGTGCGCGCCGATCCCGAGGCCCTCTCCCTCATCATGAGCAACCTCATCACCAACGCCGTGAAGTACACCCCCGACGGGGGCACCATCGCGGTGCGCATCGCGCGCGAGGAATCGGGGCCCCCGCGGGCCACGTTCTCGGTCGAGGACACGGGCATCGGCATCTCCCCGGAGGACCAGCAGCGCATCCTCTCCGGCTATTACCGCACCGAGGAGGGCCGCAAGGCCGCCAAGGGCTTCGGCATCGGGCTCATGCTGGTCAAGGAGCTGGTGGAGCGGCACGGCTCCCGGCTCGAGATCGACAGCCGTCCGGGGCGGGGTTCGCGGTTCTTCTTCAGCCTGCCGGTCTGGTCCGACTGAGGCGGCGCGGCGCCTAGCCCGGCTGGGAGCCGAGGATCTGGCGCAGCACCTCGGAGACCTCTTCGATGCGGTAGGGCTTCTTGAGGGCCCCGGATAAGCCGTGGGCCGCGTACTCGGCCGCGATGGGGTTACCAGTCCTCCCTGCCCTCTCCCTATGGGCAGGGGGGCAGGCAATCGGAAGATGCGGGGCGAGACAGAAGGGACTGGCGGCCAGGGCGGACTGAAGAGCGGTTATTTCTCCTACAACTACTCTGGCTCGGGTGTCGGTCATGTCCGCTGAGGATGTTATCTAATCCGGGGGACGCCTTATCAGACCCACGGATTGAAGAGCCTGAACATTCTGGCCGCGCCGGTGTCGGACGGAAATGCAATAATCTGAGCCTCGGGGGGCCTATGAAGACCAAGTCAGTGGATCGCCTGCGCGTCGTTCGCTCGAGTCCTGGGCCGATGAGGGGTTCCGCCGCCCTCGCCGCCCTGCTGCTCGTCCTGCCCGCTTCGGCCCAGGCGCCCGCCGCTTCGGACGCCACGGGCTTCGCCTTGGCCCTGCACCGGAGGCTGGCCTCGGGCACGAACATCATGACCTCTCCCTACAGCCTGCGCCAGGCCTTGGGCATGGCCTACGCCGGCGCGGGCGGGGCCACCAAGGCCGAGATGGCGCGCGTGCTCTCGGCGGGGCCGGACTTCGTGGCCGAGGAGAGGGAACTGCGCCGCTCCTTGGACGCGGCCAACAACGAGGCGGTCCTGAAGGTCGCCAACGCGCTCTTCGTGAAGAAGGGCTACGAGCTCCTGCCGGCCTTCCTGCGCGTGGTGCGCGAGGACTTCGGCGCCGAGGTGTTCGTGCGCGAGTTCGGCAAGGCCGCCCTGGCCGAGCTCAACGCCTGGGCGAGCAAGGCCACGATGGGCAGGATACCCAGCATACTGGACAAGCTCGACGAGCTCGACCGCGCGGTCCTGCTCAACGCGGTCTACTTCAAGGGGAAGTGGCAGCACGCCTTCCCCAAGGAGAAGACGCTGGGGGGCCGCGGCGCCCCAGCGGGCGGCCCTTACCCAGAGTTCTTCCATCCGGCCAAGGGCGAGCCCTTCTCCCTGAGCCTCATGTCCATCAACGAGAAGTTCGACTACGCCGAGGGAGCGGGATATCAGGCCGTGCGCCTGCCCTACAAGGGGGGCCGTCTGGCCATGATCGTGGTCCTGCCGGCCGAGTCCTCGTCGCTGTCAGCCTTCCGCGAGACCTTGGATTCCGGCTCCTGGCGCAGCCTGCGCGCCAGCTTGGCCAAGCGTTCCGGCATGGTGGCCATGCCCCGCTTCAAGTTCGACAAATCCGTCTCTTTGGTCCCGCCCCTGTCGGCCATGGGCATGAGGCTGGCCTTCGACAAGGGGAGCGCGGACTTCTCGGGCATGTCGCGGCCCCGGGACCGCGCCGAGGAGCTCTTCATCAGCCGCGTCCTGCAGAAGACCTTCGTGGAGGTCAACGAGGAGGGCACCGAGGCAGCCGCGGTCACCGCCGTCATGATGACTGCGCGCGGCGCCGCTATGCATCGCGCCCCGCCGCCTTTCCGCTTCGTGGCCAAGCGGCCGTTCTTCTTCGTGATCGAGGACCTGGCCAGCGGGGCCATCCTGTTCCTGGGAGAGGTGCAGAACCCGCGCTAGGATCCGGGAGCGGCGCCGCTTGGAGCCGGCCATGGGGTACCAGTCCTCCCGGCCCTGACGAGCCGGCGTAGGGCGGTCGCTGCCCGGAGGGGGACCCCACCTGCCGCGGGGGTGAGCCCCCTCGGGCCGCGCGTAAGGAGAACGCCGTCGCGCGGTCCCTGCCCTCTCCCTATGGGCAGGGGGGCAGGCCATCGGAAGATGCGGGGCGAGACAGAAGGGACTGGCGGCCAGGGCGGACTGAAGAGCGGTTATCTACAACTCCCTGAGCCGGTTTTTTGTTAGAATCCCAGCAGACATCCGCCGCAAAGGAGCCCCTATGTTTTTCCTGCTGCCTGACCTGCCCTACCCGAAGGACGCGCTGGCCCCGGTGGTCTCGATCGAGACCGTGGATTACCACTACGGCAAGCACCACAAGACCTACGTGGACAACCTCAACAAGCTCGTCGCCGGCACCCCGCTCGAGAAAGAGACCTCCCTCGAGGCCGTGGTCAAGAAGGCGCCCCAGGGCCCGGTCTTCAACAACGCGGCCCAGGTCTGGAACCACACGTTCTATTGGAACGGGCTCAAGCCCAAGGGCGGCGGCGAGCCCCAGGGGAAGCTTGCCGAGGCCATCGCCAAGGACTTCGGCTCCTTCGCCAAGTTCAAGGAGGAGTTCACGACCAAGGCGCTCGGAAACTTCGGCTCGGGCTGGACCTGGCTGGTCCTGCGCGACGGCAAGCTGGCCGTGGAGAACACCTCCAACGCCGCCACCCCCCTGACCACCGGCGCGACGCCCCTGCTGACCTGCGACGTCTGGGAGCACGCCTACTACATCGACCACCGCAACGCCCGGGCCAAGTACGTGGAGGGCTTCTGGACGATTGTGAACTGGGAGTTCGCGACGAAGAACCTCGAGGCCGCGGCGGTCAAGAAATAGGCGCCGCATAGACCGAGACGGTCTGCCTGTGACGGACCGCTTGAGGTCAGTCTCGTGAATGGACTCGGGCCCCCCTTTTCAGGGGGGCCCGAGTCGACTTTCCGGGCCGCTTCGCGGCCCGGAAGTCCCTTCAACGGCCAGCTACCAGTCCTCCCGGCCCTGAGGAGCCGGCGTAGGGCGGCCGCTGGCCGGAGGGGGAACCCACCTGCCGCGGGGGTGAGCCCCCTCGGGCCGCGCGTAAGGAGAACGCCGTCGCGCGGTCCCTGCCCTCTCCCTATGGGCAGGGGGGCAGGCAATCGGAAGATGCGGGGCGAGACAGAAGGGACTAGCGGCCAGGGCGGACTGAAGAGCGGTTATTTCTCCTACAACTCCTTGGATTGAGAGAAGAGGAATGCCGCCGTCGTCTTGCCCACTTGTCGGGGACCGGCCAGGATCTGCAAGAGCTCCTGCGGCTCCCGGAGGATGGTCAAAGTGCGGCTCGATGACGCATCCGCGCGCTTTATCTCACGCGGTGAGACCAACGGAGCCCCGCGCGGTCAGCCCGCGTGAAACGGCCGAATGACTCCGCGGTCCTGCCCGATGGTCTCATGATGGGCTCCTTCGCGTTGGGCATAATGGGGACTTCGTGATCCTAGTCCGCGGGAGATGAATGTGGAAGGGCTCGACAAGATCCTCGACATCCGCCTCGCGGCGCTCAATAAGACCCTGCTCGCGCCCAAGGGCCGGCCGCCGGCGGGAACGGCTTGGCATCGGCCTCAGGGGAGGAGCATGACGAAGACGACCCCGGGTCTCGCCGTCGCCCGCCGCGTCACGGGGTGGTCCTTCCTTCTGTGGGCGGCATTCCTCCCGGCCGGCGTCTCTGCAGCTCTGGCCCAGCGGGCCGCCGTGGTCCAGCCCGTCGTCCGCCGGAGCGCGGCCTCTGTGGCCGGGGCCGTCCCTCTTTCTGCCGGCAATGGGCCGGCCGTCGGTCGCCTGCTCCTGGCGCCGGGCGGGATCCCGCTCTCGCCCAGCCTTCCCCTGAGCCCGGCCGCCCGGACTGCGCCCCAGACCGGCCGCGGGCGTGCCGCGGCGCTCCGGCCAGGGGCCCTGCCGGCCGCCCCCGGGAGCGTCCCGGCCGCGGGTCTGCGGGCTTCTCGGGTAGCGGAGGCGGCGCTCTCGGCTTTTCAGGGAGCGGACACCCGGGAGATGCCGGCGGAAGACCTCTCGCGCCTCGCCCGCCAGACCTGGGAGGGCGGCCCTGGCCCGACGCTTCCCGCGGAGCTCCCAGCGGACGGCCAGGCCCTGCCGGCGGACAAGCTCCCGGGCCGGATCCGGCGCGAGCTGGCTCGGCAGCACCTTCCGACCCGGGGCCTCCTACCGGCGTTGCAGGAGGATCGCGCCGACCCCGCCCGGGCCGTCACGCGCGCGCTCACCACGCCGAACATGCCCGCCCCGGCCTGGGCTCGGGTGAAGCTCCCCGCGGAGGCCGACTCCGCGCTGATCGACCGCTACGTCCGCGCCGGGCTGCTCCGCCGCGCCGAGGACGGCAACCTCTACGCCCGCCTCCGCGACCCGTCGGTGACGGGCACCGATCCCCAGCACAACCGCTGCCTGGGGACCGACAGCTGCATGTCGAAAGGCACCGGGACCTTCAAGCCGGTGAGCGTCAGGCTCCCCGGCGGCGGGAGAGCTTCCGTCGCCCTCTACTGGGATCCCGAGGCGAGAGTGTCCGACCACGCGTTCAAGGGGGTGCTGACCGCCGGTCAGGCGGAGGGCTTCACGGGCGGCGGATATCGCAAGCTGCTCGCCAGCCTGGAGCGCGAGCTCGCGGCGGGCGACCCGGCGCTGCGGAAGCTCGTGGCCAAGCACCATCTCACCGTTGACATCATCCCGAACGGGTTCCTCACCCTCGAGCTGGAGGCTCTCCCGGTGGCGCCCCCGGGGGAGGCCGCTGCGCGGAGCCTGCGGGCGGTCGCGGACGGGCTGGCGGCGGTGGCCCCGAGCGTCCAGCGGGAGGCTCCCCACCTGGTCTGGCTCAAGCCTGAGGCGTACTGGAA
>JAQUNT010000145.1 GCA_028717525.1 Elusimicrobiota bacterium | reverse complement strand
CCGGGGATCTCGATGCCATGCTGAGGACGCACGTGTTCAATCCCGGCTGCCTGTATCAGCTGAGGAACTTCCCCGGCCGCAGGCCGCTCCAGGCCTGCTTCTTCAACCTGCGGGCTCTGCCGGTCGGGACCGGGCTGCGTCTGGCCGACATCGTCAGCGCCTATCCCGAGTCCAAGCGGATCTCCACCTGGGTGCCGGCGCGCTCCGGTCCCTGGGCGGTCTTCGGCCTGGCGACGAGGTTCGCGGAGCGCGCCGCGCAGAGGCTGCGCGGCTGGGGGCAGTACCTCGAATCCTTGTGGTCCGTCAGCATCACCAGGCCCAGCGACGCGGCCCTGCTCTGGAACATCATCCTGGGCAAGCTCAGCCGGGCGCGGTGCTGGAGTCTGGGCGCGGGCCTCGTGCGCAGAGCCTTCCAGGCCGCGCCCTTGGCCGGCGTCGCGGCTTGGCTGGCCTTCGTGCTTTTGGTCCAGCTGGTCGCGTACCGGCATACGGCCAACGGGCTGCGCCTGGCCGGGGCCTCCCGCCTGGTCCTGGCCGCGGGCTTCGCCCTGGCCGCCCTGGCGATGCTCGGCGAGTACCTGTCCGTCCGCCTGCTGCGCCGGTCCTTCCCGGAGCGGCTGAGGTCCTGGAACGCCCTGTGGTTCGCGGCGAGCGCGTTCGCGCTGCTCCTTTACACGGCCGGCTGGCTCATCCGCTGCGGGCTGGGTGGGAGTGGCCTGCGCCGTCCGCTGACCGCGGCGGTCATCGCCTTGACCGCCGCGTTCGCGGCTTTCCTGGTCCGCCAGCACTGGCGCAAGAGGCGGGTCTCCTGATGAACGACCGGAAGAGGCTGCTCTACGCGGCCGGCGCCGCGGCCCTGCTGGCCGCGGTGGCGCTCTGGCGCCGGGACCTTCTCGCCGAGGCGTTCCGGGTGACCGCGCTCCAGCTGCAGCGCGGCGGGGCGGCGCGCTGGCGCGTGATCGGCGAGGTCGCTCTGCTGGGAGCCATCTTCCTGATGACCCTGCGCACGGTCCCGGCCCGGATCACCCCGAAGCGGGATCTGTGCATCGTCTTCTATGCCGCTCTGCTGGGGTGGATCGTGGAGGCCTGGGGCACGCGGACCGGGGTCTGGGCGTATTATACGCGGGAGGCCCCTCCGCTCTGGATCATCCCGGGCTGGATCCTCGGCGCGCTCGTCATCGACCGCGCGGCCGAGGCGGTCGAGTCCCGCTTCGGAGCCTGGCTCGCGCCCCGGCGTCGCGTCCTCTATTGGGGCTTTGCCGCGGCCTACGCGGCGGTCTTCTGGGCCTTCGTCCTGCCGGCCGCGCCCCGGCTATCGAGCGCCGCGGTCTTCGCCCTGCTCGCGGCCCCGCTGCTCTATCGGCCCGACCCCCGGGACGCGCGCTTCCTGCTGACGGGCCTGGTCTACGTCTTTTGCGCGGACTTCTGGGGCACGACCAACAACTGCTGGGCCTACTATCTCCAGGGCCGGCTCGGAGGAGGCATCGCTCTCGGGATCCTTTACGGGATGTTCCTGGACTCAGCCTTGGTCTTCGCCGCCTTGAAGGCGGCCCGGCTGACCGCCGAGGCCTCATGAAGCCGATCCTGCTGTCGCTGCTGGGCTACGACCTACGTTCCGCTCCCGCCTTGGCCTGGGTGGCGGCGCTGTTCGCGACGCTCTACCTGTGGTCCCGGCGCAAGGACCTGAACCTGTCCGAGGAGGATTTCTGGGGCCTGATCTTCGCTTTGATGCTGGGAGTCTTCGTGGGCAGCGTCGGCGTCTACGCCGTGCTCTACGGGAGGGGGCTGGCCGCCAACCTGGGGCGGATTCTCGGCGGAAGGGTGCCGGGGGGCTCCTTCTTCGGCGTGTTCTGGGGCGCGGCCGCCGCGGCGTTCCTGTACTGCCGCTGGCGGAGGCTGGCTTGCGCGCCCGTGGCGGACGCCCTGGGAGCCGCGGCAGTCTTGGGCCTGGTGCCCATGCGCTTCGGCTGCCTGCTCAACGGCTGCTGCTACGGCCGGCCCACGGCCGCAGACTGGGGCATCGTGTTCGCGGACCGGGCCAGCGGCGTGCCCCGCGCCTTGCTGGGGGTTCCCCTGCATCCCGCGCAGCTCTACGAGGCTGCGGGAGCCGGGCTCATATTCGCCCTGCTGCAATGGGGCGTGATGCCGCGCATCCGCAAGGGGATGCTCAGGCCCGGCTCGGCCTTCCTGCTCAGCGTGGTCCTCTACGCCTTGCTGCGCTTCGCGGAGGATTTCCTGCGGGCCAGCGATCCCGGCCGCGTCACCTGCGCTGGCCTGAGCACCGCGCAGCTCTGGGCCCTTCTGTCCTTCTGCGCAGCGGGCGGGTTCCTGGCCGCCCAAGCGCGGGCGAAGTTAAAAATTTGGTAAATCCTGATTATCCTATTGCGCACCGCGGATTGCGGGGCTATACTTTCGTTAGCAGTATGGGCAGACCTGGAGAGTAGATATGAAGACAAGCATGTACAGGCTGACGGTCATCATGTTGTCCTTGGCCGCGGTGGGGCTGGCGGGCATCTCCGCGACGAACGCGGCCAGCAGCAACAGCAACTCCAATAGCTACGGCAACAGCAACACCCAGCAGGAGCAGCCTCAGGGCGGATGCTGCGGTTGAGCCAGGGCTGAAGACGGCCCGCGCGCTCATCCTGGAGAGCGGATATGAAGACAAGCATTTACAGGCTGGCGGTCATCATGTTGTCCTTAGCCGCGGTGGGGCTGGCGGGCATCTCCGCCACGAACGCGGCCAGCAGCAATGACAACGCCAACGAACACGGCAACACCAACAAGAACACCAACTACAACACCAACGGCAACAGCAACACCAGCAGCTACGGCAATACCGACACTCAGCAGCAGCAGCCTCAGGGCGGATGCTGCGGCTGAAGCTGGAGGGCTGAAGTTCGGCGCAGCCTGGACGTCTGAGGGGCGCCTGCTCTAGCCGTTCCCGAGCTTCGCTCGGGGGCGGCTATCTATTCTCGAGCGAGAGGTCCGACAGCACTTTCTTCACCGGCGTCATGTCCTTGCCCGACATGGCCGAGACCGCGACAGGCAGGTTGGGCTTGGCGCTCTGCATCACGTCGCCGGTGATGTCGTTCATGGTCGAATCGGTCATCATGAAGTGCTGGATCTCCTTGTAGATCGGCGCGGGCGGCGGCTGTTTGAGCGCTTCGAGCGCCATGTCCACGGCCACGCTCCAGGCCTCGGGCCGGGTCAGGTACTTCTTTATCGTGGAGCGGACCTCGGGCAGCGCGGCCGCGTCCCGGGCCCATTGGTAGAGATCGCGGTCGGCCTCGTAGCGGCGCTTGACGGCCATGTACCGGCTCAGCTTGGCAAAGTCCTCATCCACTTCCTTCACGACGGGGACCTTCTCGCGGTAGCGCCTGCCGATGACCGCGAGCCGGGCCTGGTACTCCTTGATCTGGCCGTCGTATTGAACCAGGAACTGCTTCTCCCGTTCGCGATTGACCGGCGCGGCGGCCGGCCTGGCCGCCCCGCTGGCCGGGGCATTCCCCGCGACCGGGGGGAATGCATCCTTGTTGGTCACGAATGCCAAGGAGTCCCCTCTGGCGGCCGGTTGCTCCAGCCCCGCCTGCGGCGCGGCCGGCTGGCCGAGGGGAGGCCGGGCGGCCTGGGCCGCGGATGGGGGGGTTCCGAAGCGGAAGCTCTTGTTGATGCGTCCGCCGCGCGACTCGAGGCCGCCCATCAGGAAGAAGACCGCCAGAAGCATGAGCACGCTCACCCCGCCCACGATCATGAGCAAGGTGGCGGTGGTGCGGTCGAGGCGGCCGCGCTGCGGGGGCGACTGGTTCATGTTCACTCCTGGAATAATTATGCCAGGACAGCCATCTCCTGTCAATGGCGCGGACTGGCAGGAAGCCTCTCGGCGGTCCCCTGCATTGTAGTAAAATGGTCAGGCACGCTCTTTCTTGGAGGGAACATGCCCCACCCCGAAGCCGGCCGCTTGAGCCCGGACGTCATCAATGTCCACCACTTCCGCCAAGAGTTCGACGCGCCCAGCGCCCCTCTGGCGCGGGTCAAGTTCGGGACCTCCGGCCATCGCGGACGGCTGGGCAGCGGCTTCTGCCGCCGCCACGCCGAAGCCATCGCCCAGGCCGTGGCTCGGCTCCATGCCGAGCGGGGCATCCGGGGGCCCATCCTGCTCGGCGGCGACACGCGCCTGATGAGCGCGGAGACGGCCCGGGTCTGCGCCGAGGTCCTCGCCGGCAACGGCCTGCCGGTGCGCCTGGCGGGCATCCCCCTGCCCACGCCCGTCTTCTCTTTGGAGATCATCGCGGGCCGCGCCGCGGCCTCCCTCAACGGCACCGCCTCGCACAACCCGCCCCAGGACATGGGCCTCAAGTACAACCCCGCCAGCGGCGGGCCGGCCGGGACGGAGTTCACCTCGGTCATCGAGCGCTACGCCAACGAGGTCCTCGACGATCCCAAGGCCGTGCGGCGCCTGCCCTTGTCCAAGGCCCGGGCCCAGGGTCTCCTCGAGGAGCCGGACCTGGTGGCGCCCTACCTCGCGCGGCTGGGGGAGGTCGTGGACCTCGAGGCCATCAAGTCTTCCGGACTGCGCATCGGCATCCACCCCCTGGGCGGGACCTCCATCGCCTATTACGAGGCCCTGCGCAAGGAGCGGGGCCTGAAGAACCTGCGCGTGGTGGACAAGACCGTGGACCCCACCTTCGGCTTCATCCCCCGCGACCACGACGGCCAGATCCGCATGGACCCTTCCTCGGTCTATCCCATGAAGCCGCTCCTGGACCTGGCCCGGGCCGGCAAGTACGACTTTGTCGGCGCCTCGGATCCGGACGCGGACCGCTTCGGCGTCGCCACCAGGACCTCGGGACTGCTCACTCCCAACCAGGCCCTCTGCGTCCTGACGGCCTATCTCCTCGAGCACCGTCCGGCCTGGCCCGCGAGCCTCGCCGTGGGCCGTACCATCGGCACCACGCATCTGCTGGACCGCATCGCGCAGGCCCGGGGCCGCAAGGTAGACGAGGTCAACGTCGGCTTCAAGTACTACGTCGAAGGCATCCGCCAGGACCGCTACGTCCTGGCCGGGGAGGAGAGCGCCGGGCTCTCCATCTACCGCTGGACCGCGGAGAAGGACGGCATCCTCGCCGTGCTCCTGCTGGCCGAGGTCATGGCGCGCACAGGCAAGGACCTCCTGGAGCTCTACCGAAACCTGACCGGCCGCTACGGCGAGCCGGCCTACCGGCGCGTGGACGTGGCCATATCGGAGGACCAGCGCCGGAGGATCAAGGCCATGAACGCGGCCTCCTGCGCCTCCTTGAAGGAGCTGGCCGGCCAGAAGGTGACCGGGGTGCGCGACACGGACGGGGTCAAGATCTACCTGCAGGACTCCTGGATTCTGGCCCGGCTCTCGGGCACCGAGCCCATCGCCAAGCTCTACGGCGAGAGCTTCCAGGGGCCGGAGCACCTCCAGCGGCTGCTCCAGCAGGGCGGGGAGTTCTTCGGGCTGCAGGTCAACTAGCCCGCCGGGACGGCATCCAGGGCCTGGCCGTAAGCCTGGCGTATGGAGCGCATGAGGCGCGAGCCCGCGACCTTCGGGTCGATGCGCACCGCGCGGTCGAGGTCGGCCCGCGCCCCCGGCATGTCGCGCAGCTTGAGGCGGGTCGCCCCCCGGGCCATGAGGTAGGTGGTCGATGAGCCGTTCCGCGCGATGGCCGCGCTGAAGTCCGCCTCCGCCTCTCTGAGCCGGCCCTGCTTGTCCTCCGCGAAGCCCCTCCAGAAGAAGGCGAGCGCCATCCCCGGGTCGAGCCGCAGGGCCTGGCTGGCGGCGTCCACGGCCTGCTGGAGCCGGCCTTGCAGGGCCAGGCACATGGCCTGGGCCATGACCGGGTAGGCCTGGGAGGGAGCCAGGCTCATGGCCCGTTCGAAGTCCCTCTGCGCCCGGTCGAAGCGCCGGAGCAGCATCCAGGCGTCGCCGCGGGCCGAAATGAGCGCGGGGTCCGGCTGGGGGCTCAGGCGCAGGGCTTGGCCGTAGGCGTCGACGGCCGGCAGGGCCTTGCCTTTCTGGACCCAGTCCTCGGCCAGGCGGCGGTAGCGCGCCGCGCCGGCCGCGTGGGGGTCGACGGCCTCCTGGGACCTGGCGCGGGCGGAGAGGACCACGAAGGCCACGGCCAGGGCCGCGGCCAGGGCGCCCGCGGCCCAGAGGGTCTTCTCGAAAGCCCCGACCTTAGGCTCGAAGAGGATTTCCATGGGGGCCGACGCAGGCCGCGGCGAAGTCCGCGGCGAAGGACTCGGCGTCGCTGTGGCGCTTGGTGGGGTCCGGGTCCAGGGCCCGGGCGAAGAAGCCGTCGAGGGCCGGGGGCAGGGACTTG
>JAQUNT010000144.1 GCA_028717525.1 Elusimicrobiota bacterium | reverse complement strand
CAGAAATCGGCCTTCATCATGGCGGCCACGGTCTCGACCTGCTTGGGCAGGAACACCGTCATGAGGACCGTCACCAAGCCCACGCCGGCCGCGAAGACCAGGAACATGACGAACTCCAGCAGGCGCTTGAAGGGCGAGAGCTTCTCGGCCAGCTTCGGGGCGTAGCGCAGGGAACCGGCCAGCGGCATCAGGGTCTTGGCCAGGCCCAGATCCGTGAGGCTGACCTCACCCCTGACCACGGCCCCGTCCGCCTTGTGCAGCTTGCCTCCCAGCAAGGAGAGGTCCCCGCCCACCTCGGCCTTGGGGCCCAAGGTGACGTCTCCGCCCATGTCCGCCACGTCGCCGCGCACCGTTCCCGAGATGTGCAGCGGCCCGCCCATGACCGCCAGATCGCCGTCGACCGTTCCGGAGACCTCGGCGGCCCCCCCCAAGGCGGCGGCGTCGCCGCGCACCTCGCCGTTGATGGTGACCGCGCCTCCCAAGGACACGCAGTCGCCGTCCACCACGCCGTCCACGACGACGGAGCCGGTGGCGGCCAGACTATCGCGCAGGGTCTCGCCTTTGGGGACGAGCACGTCGCCCTGGCGGGTGTTGTGGGCCTCCACGTTGAAGCCGTTCCGATGCCGGGCCCAGGACGACCCCGGCAGGGCGGCCGAGGCCGCCAGGGCCAGGGCCGCCAGGAGAGCGCCGAGAGCGATGCGATGCGGGTTCATAAGTACCTCCCAAGTTCCGGCTCCGGGCGCACCCGGTCGATGAGCGAGATCATCAAGAGTATCGAGGCCATCACGGCGAAGAGGACCAGGGTCAAAGCCGTGCCCCCGGTCAGTCCCAGCAAGGAGGGCTTGAGCCAGGCCGGGCCGGCCGACCACAATCGGCCCAGGCTGACGCACTTGTCCAGCAACTCCAGGCGCAGCATGCCCAGGGCCGCCTCGGGGTGGCGGACCAGGTCCAGCGCGGCCATGCCGTTCTGCAAGGTCAGGCCGCGGTCCAGGAGCCACAGCCCGAAAGCCAGGCCGCTGGAGACCAAGGCCAGGCCCGACACCGATACCCAGAGCAGCCAGGCCTTGCTCCGGCGCCGCGCGGCCCAGGCCTGCAGGATGCGCGCCCGGGACTCCGGCGCCAGGCCGTAGGCAGGCAGGGCGGCCAGGGACCTCGCCGCCGCGGCGAAGTTCCGGAAGGCCCGGCCGCAGGCGGCGCAGGCGGCCAGATGCGCGCGCAGGAGCTCAGCCTCCTCGGCGTCCAGGGCCCGGTCGAGGAACTCCTGCATCTTGAAGGCCGCTTCCTTGCAGTCCATGTCGATCCTCAGCTAGGTATACGGACCAGAGCCCGAAAAAGTTTCATGCCCCATAGCCCAGCGCCGCGAGCTTGCGGCGCAGCAGCTCCCGGCCGCGGAACAGCCGGATCTTGGCCGTGCCTTCGGGCACCTGGAGCACCTCGGCCAGGCTCGCGTAGTCGAGGCCCTCGTGGTGGCGCAGGACCAGGGCCTCCCTGTAGATGGGGGGCAACTCGGCCAGCACCCGCTCCATGGTCTGCTGGTCCCAGGCCGCCTGCGCGGCGCCCTCCACGGACTGCGCCGGGTCGCAGAGCTCCACGGTCTCGTCCTCGTCGTCCAGGGATCCCGCGGGCTTGCGGGCGCGCAGGAAATCCACCGCCGTGTTGTGCGCCACGGCCAGCAGCCAGGAGCCCAGGGGCCGCTGCCGGTCGTAGGCCTCCAGGTTCTCGAAGGCCTTGAGGAAGGTCTCCTGGCAGAGGTCCTCCGCGTCGGAGGCGTTGCCGGCCATCCTCATGAGGAAGCTGAACACCCGCACCTGGTAGCGTCCCAGCAAGGCCTCGAAGGCCTCGGCCTGGCCCACCAGGCAGGCCAGGACCAGTTCTTGGTCGGAGCGCGCTTCCATCCCGCTAAAGCTTACGAAATAACCGCTCCGGAAGTTTCATGGCCGGGCCCAAATTGGTAGACTTGTCGAAGATGGTCAAGACCGACGCCCAGCACCGCGCCGACCTGGTCAAGTACGGCCGCCTCCTCTTCGAGAAGGGCTTCTGCCCGGCCACCTCCGGCAACCTCTCGGTGCGCCTGGACGAAAGCCGCATCCTGATGACGCCTACGGGGGTCTCCAAGGGCGACATGAAGCCCGAGGACCTGGCCGTCATCTCTCCCGAGGGGCGGCACCGCTTCGGCCGCCGCAACGCCTCCTCCGAGAAGCAGATGCACCTGCTCATCTACAAGCTGCGGCCGGACGTCCGGGCCGTGGTTCACGCCCATCCGCCCAAGGCCACGGCCTTCGCCTGCGCCGGCATCGCCCTGGACCAGCCCATCGCCAGCGAGTTCTCCCAGGCCCTGGGCTCCGTGCCCCTGGCCCGGTACGGCACCCCCGGCACCCCGGACCTGGCCGCGGCCATGGCCTACCTGGTGCCGCATCACAGCGCCTTGCTCATGGCGAACCATGGCGTCGTGGCCTATGGGAACGACCTCTTCGACGCCCACGGCAAGATGGAGCTGGTGGAGCACTTCGCGGAGATCGTGCTGGGGACCTTGGTCGCGGGCCAGCAGAACCTGCTCGCCCCGGAGCAGCTGCGCGCCTTGAACGAGGCCGCGGTCCGCTACCGCGCCGGGGCGCAGAAGGCATAGGCCCAAAGTCCTAATCCGGGCTTACCCAAAAGTCCTTTGCCAAGTAGGGGCTCCCCCTATACACTATGCCGTGCGCCGTTGCGCGCACGGAGATATCCATGCTGAGAACCGCCTTCGCCGCCGTCTTCGCCTGCCTGCCTTCGTGGACGCTCGCCCTGGACCAGGGGCTGCCGGAGCTGCCGTCGCTGTCCTCCATCACGGAGAAGGTGTTCGCGCAGAGCGAGAGCCTGCGGGTCGACATGGAGGTGTACGGCTACTTCGAGGGCACCCGCTACGACATCCGGGACACCTTCAACAAGATCGACCTGGAGGCGAGCCGCGAATCCAGCGGCAAGGACTTCCGCTTCTCCGGCACCGTGGACGGCCGCTACCTGACCGGCCGGGTCGAGGCCCAGAACGACGGCTCCTGGAGGATCTGGGGCGGCGGCCTGAGCGTGGACCTGCGGCCGCGCGGCGCCTCCGGCTACGAGATCACCGGCTTCGTGGACGAGGCCGAAGGCTCACGGCACATCGACATCGACCTGCGGCCCTCGGGCGCGCCCGGGAGCTTCAGCGTCTGGGAGTCCGGCATGAGCATCGACGTGCGCAAGTTCGGGACCACGGCCGACTGCTCGGGCGATATCCGCACGGACCGGTTCGGCCGGAAGTCCCTGGCCGTGCTGGGCGTGTTCATCGCGGTCCTGGAGTCCGAGCTGGACCGGCCCGCGCCGGCCCCGGCGCAGCCCAAGTAGCCTCCCCGGGCGGGCGTAGGCCCAAGGTCCTAGGCCCTGGCCCTTCCTTTGCCTCATGCGCTGGGTCCGCCCATATCATATCCTCATAGCATGAGCAAGAACCTGAAGCTGGCCCTCGTCCTCTGCCTCGCCCCGCAGCTGGCCGCGGCCCAAGGCCTCATGCAGTGGGTGCAGTCCAACCCCTCGGAGGTGCCCTCGGCCGGCCCCGGCGCCCCGGTCTTCATGCAGGCCGCCTTCAGGCAGGTCCCCAATCCCGGCTACCAGGACCCCAGCCAGCTCCCGCCCCCCACTTTGACCGATGAGCAGATCGAGCTCCTGACCCGGGGCATGATCGCGGCCGAGGTCGCCACCTTCCCGCGCGGCACCAAGCCCGGCAAGGTGACCCTGCGCCTGCGCGAGGAGGACGTGATGCGGGTCCTGGGCAACTGCGTAGCCATCGACCAGAACTACGTGGACACCATCCCCAAGGAGGTCTGGGACAAGGCCATCGCGGACATGAACATGACCGCAGCCCGGGAGTACTCCAAGACCAAGGATTGGGAACATACGGCCAACGCCATGATCAAGGTCGCCATGGGCAAGATGCTGGACCCCTTCTCCGTGTACTGGGACCAGGAGGAGTTCAAGCAGTTCCGGGACAGCTCGAACAACTCCTTCGTGGGCATCGGAGCCATCCTCAAGGAGGACGGGACCATCGATATGCTCGTGCCCGGCGGTCCGGCTGAGAAGGCCGGCCTGAAGGCCGGCGACAAGATCGTCAACGTGGACGGCACCGCGGTCAACACATCCGAGGAGGTCATCAAGAAGACCCTGGGCAAGGAGGGCGTGGCGGTGAACGTCCAGGTCCAGCGCCAGGGCCAGCTCCTGGCCCCCATCAAGATCGTCCGCGGCCAGGTCACCACCCGCAACGTCTACTCCAAGATGGCCGCCCCGGGCGTCGGCTACGTGTACTGGGGCCAGTTCAGCCCGGACTGCGACAAGGAGATCATCGCGGCCATCGCGGCGCTCAAGGAGAAGGGCGCCCGGAAGCTGGTCATCGACGTGCGCGCCAACCCCGGCGGCACGGTGGACTCCGTCTCTTCCATCGTCTCCGAGTTCATGAAGGACCGGCAGGCCATCGTCAGCTTCAAGCGCCAGGGCCAGGTCATGTACACCAACGTGACCGACGGCAACGGCCGCTTCCTCGACATGCCCGTGGTGGTCCTGGTCAACGGCGGCTCGGCCTCGGCCAGCGAGATCCTGGCCGGAGCCTTCCAGGACGTGCGCGGCCCGGTCATCGTGGGCAGCCGCTCCTACGGCAAGGGCACCATGCAGTCGATTGTCCCGGACCGGCAGGGCCGGGCGCTCAAGCTCACCATCGGCCGCTGGTACACCCCGCGCGACCGCAGCATCGACGCCTCTCATGACCCCGTGACCAAGGAGAAAATCCAGGGCACGGGCGGCGTCGTGCCGGACTACCTCATCGTCATGAGCGAGGAGGCTGAGCGCGCGATCATGAAGCAGCTCTACCGCGAGGTCCAGGGCGCGGCCCCGGACGGCGCCCCGGTGCCGGACCCGGTCCTGCAGAAGGGCCTGGAACTGCTCTCCCAGTGAAGCTCCCGCGCTTCTGGCCGCCGGCAATCCTGGCCCTGTGCCTGGCGCCGGCGGCCTGCACCTGCAAAGCCAAGCCCCAGGAGGTCCGTTCCATGGCGCCCGTCCCCGAGACCTTCGACGCGAAGCGCAAGCCGGCCGATTTCCCGGCCGAGAAGATCGAGCCTCCCAAGGACTTCGAGAAGGGCGAAGGCCTGCCCGAGGACATCAAGAAGGCGGTGGAGAAGTCCCTGGAGCAGGCCAAGAAGACCAAGAAAAGCTAGGCTCCGCCGCCCCGCTTGCCAGGCCGCCCTCCTTAGAGGTAGACTGGCTCACTTGCCCTTATCGGAGGAGCCATGGTGAAGACCGAGACCCTGCTGGACCGCTTCCTGCGCTACGTGGCCGTAGACACCCAGTCCAAGGACGACGTCGAGGACTATCCCAGCACCGCCAAGCAGCTCGACCTCTCCCGGATGCTGGTCAGCGAGCTCAAGGACCTCGGGGTCAAGGACGCCAAGATCGACGAGCACGGCTACGTCTTCGCCACCATCCCGGCCAACCTGCCCAGCTCCGACAAGGCCTACGGCAAGGTCCCGGTCATCGGCCTCATCGCTCACGTGGACACCTCGCCCGAGGTCGCCGGCGCCGGGGTCAAGCCCCAGGTCATCACCTACCAGGGCGGCGACATCGCCCTGCCCGGCGACCCCTCCGTGGTCATCAAGGCCGACGAGAACCCGGAGCTCAAGGACTGCGTGGGCAAGACCGTCGTGACCACGGACGGGACCACCCTGCTCGGCGCCGACGACAAGGCCGGCGTGGCCGTCATCATGTCCCTGGCCGAGACTTTGCTGAGCGATCCCAAGATCCCGCACGGCGACATCCGCATCGCTTTCACCCCGGACGAGGAGGTCGGCTCGGGCACCAAGTTCTTCGATCTCAAGGCCTTCGGAGCCCAGGCCGCCTACACCATCGACGGCGAGAAGGCGGGCGAGCTCAACAAGGAGACCTTCAGCGCGGACAGCGCGGTGGTGACCGTCACCGGCCGCGACATCCACCCCGGCATGGCCAAGGGCGTCATGGTCAACGCCACGCGCGTGCTCTGCGAGATCGTGGCGCGCACGCCCAAGGACGTCGCCCCCGAGACCACGGACGGCTACCAGCCCTACCTGCATCCCTACATCATCGAGGGCGGGGTGGGCAAGGCCACCCTCAAGGTCCTCTTCCGGGACTTCAAGACCGAGGGCCTCGCGGTCCTCCGCAAGCGCCTGGAGGGCATCGCGGCCGAGGTGCAGAAGCTCTTCCCCAAGGCCAAGATCGAGGTAAAGGTCACCGAGCAGTACCGCAACATGGGGCCCATGCTGGAGAAGAACCCCCTGGTCCTGGAGACCCTCTTCGAAGCGGTCAAGCGCGCCGGCCTGCAGATCG
>JAQUNT010000143.1 GCA_028717525.1 Elusimicrobiota bacterium | reverse complement strand
ACGTCCAGGTGCTGCGCGGGGTGACCAAGTACGGCATCAACCACAACAAGTTCGCGGTCTTCGACGGGGAGATGGCCGAGTTCGGCTCCTTCAACTGGTCGTTCACGGCCGAGCACGCCCATTACGAGAACGCCAATTTCAGCGTGGAGCCGGGCCGGGTCCAGGCCTTCGCGACCTACTGGGACTACCTCAAGTCCCTCAGCGTCCCCTTCGCCAAGGCCAAGGACTACGACTGGCCCAAGACCGTGCCCGCGCCCCCGCTCGACAGCGGCCCCGGCGTGACCCTCAACGGGGTCCGGCTGCCTTCCTATATCTTCATGCCCAACGGCGCCGCCTTCGAGGACGCGGTGGTCAAGGCCATCGACGCGGCCCAGGACTCGGTGGACGTGGCCCAGTTCGCCATCCGCTCCACGCGCATCGCCGAGGCCCTGGCCCGGGCCCGGGCGCGCGGCCTGAACGTGCGCGTCATCTTCGACGAGAGCCAGTCCGAGTCCGAATACTTCGGCCCCTACGCGGCCTGGCTGGCCAGCCAGGGCGTCGATGTGCGCACGCTGGCCGGCCCGGACCCGGACAGCGAGTATCCCATGGCCGAGAAGATGCACAACAAGTTCATGGTGCTCGACGGCAAGCTCGTGGAGACCGGCTCGGCCAACTGGACCAAGCGCGCCTCCATGGACAACTACGAGAACGCCCATTTCCTGGACGACGCGACCGACGCCGCCGCCTTCGCTTTCGCCTTCGGGCACATGTTCTCCATCGCGCGGCCTTACCCGAAGCCCGGCCAGGTCCCGACCCTGCCCGCGGACGCCGAGCTCGTCAAGGACATCGAGAACCCGCCCGCCAAGCCGGAGCCGCTCCCGGCCCCCGAGCCGACGCCCCTGCCGGCCGCGCGCGCCGTCCCCTTCCACGGAATATCCTTGCCCTCCTTCGCCCTGCTGCCCTACGCGCCCATCGAGCCGCTCTACGTCCAGGCCATCGACGCGGCGCGGAAGAGCATCTCGATGGCCATCTACGAGTTCACCTCGGAGCCCATTCTCGAGGCCCTGCGCCGGGCCAAGGCCCGGGGCGTGCAGGTCGAGATCATCCTGGACCGCAACCATCTCTACACCACCGGCATCAGCCACACGGGCGAGCCCCGCAAGCCCAAGCCCCAGGTCGTGGCCCTGGCCAAGGAATTCCACATGAAGGTGCTCAAGGGCAAGAGCAGCGGGGTGATGCACAACAAGTTCCTGGTCCTCGACGAGAAGCTGGTCTCCTTCGGCTCCTACAACCTCACCGACGTGGCGGAGAAGCACCACTTCGAGAACCTGATGTTCTCGGACGACGCCAAGCGCGTGGATTACTACGGCCGCTACTTCACCTACATGCAGGACCTGGCCGATGAGGTCGACTTCGACAAGCTCGACGAGATACTCAATCGGACCATGGAGACCATGTCCGACCCGGAGAAGGCCGGCGTGGACGACTCGGAGACCTTCGAGGCCGAGGCTGCCGGGGCCGCCGGCCGCGGACGCCAGATCCCGCCCCCGCCCGAAGACCCCGAGACCCCGATCCAGTTCAACGGCGTGGACTTCCCGCGCCAGCTCTTCTCCCCCCAGGGCCACATCGAGGCGGCCCTGGTCCAGGCGGTCAAGGCCGCCAAGAGCTCCATCGAGATCGCGATGTTCAGCTTCTACTCGCAGGCGATCGCCGACGCCCTGCTGGAGATGAAGAAGGCCCACCCGGAGGTCAAGATCCGCATCATCCTGGACTACAGCCAGTCCAAGCTGGCAGGGCTCGACGATTGGTTCGTCAGCCGCGGCTTCGACGTGCGCCTCCTGGCCGGTCCGGCCGGCGACGAAGGCGACCCCATGTACCAGAAGATGCACAACAAGTTCATCATCGTGGACGGCAAGCTCCTGGAGACGGGCTCCTTCAACTACTCGCCCAACGCGGAGAACAACAGCTTCGAGAACGCCAATTTCATCGACGATCCCGCGGACCTGGCCGGCTACGTGGCCTACTACGAGCGCCTCTGGCTGCAGGGCTGGAAGGCCTCCCCGCCCAAGAAGCGGGCCGCCGCCCAGCCGGTGGCCGCCAACTCCCGCCACGGCTCGGAGTCCGAGCCCCTCTGGACCGCCTGGACCGACTAGGCCCCCGCGCGCCTTCGCCTTCCCGGTCTTAAATGCTATATATGTAGGCATGGGCCTGAGCCGCGACCTCGCCGGCATACTCATCCAGCGGGGGGTCATCGACGACACCCAGAAGGTCAAGGCCGAGCAGGCGGCGCGCCGCAACAAGTGGACTTTCGCGGAAGCCCTGATGAAGGAAGGGCTGGCCAGCGAAGAAGTCATCGCATCGGCGCTCGCCGAGCAGTTCGGGCTGCCCTTCGCGTCGGACTCGAACAGACTCCTGCGCGTCGAGACCGACCAGGGGCTCGACAAGCTCGTGCCGGAGGACTTCGCCCGCAAGAACCTGACCGTGCCCCTGTTCCGCGAAGGCAACATCCTCGCCGTCGCGTTCGCCGATCCGGAGAACCTGGGGGTCGCCGAGGTGCTCCAGATGACGACCAAGCTCCAGATCGAGCCCTTCGTGGCCGCGCGCTCCCAGATCCTCCGGCAGATCGACACCCTCTACGGCTCGCGCGCGGGCTTCATCGAGCAGGCCTTGGATGCCCCCAAGAGCCCCGGCCCGGCGGGGGCGGCGTCCCGCGAAACCGTCGACCTGGCGGTGGGAACCATCGACCTGGACAAGGCCTCGCCCGCCTCCGGCGCCCCCATGGCGATCCAGCTGGTCAACGCCATACTCAAGCAGGCCGTCTCCGAGCGCGCCTCCGACATCCATCTGGAGATCTTCGACGACCAGCCCATCCTGCGCTTCCGCATCGACGGCATGCTCTACGAGCGCACCCCCCCGCCCCGGGACCTCTTCCTCACGCTGGTCTCGCGCCTGAAGATCGTGGCGCGCCTGGATATCGCCGAGCGCCGCCTGCCCCAGGACGGCGCGTTCTCCATCAAGCTCCAAGACCGCCCCATCGACATCCGGATGTCCACCTGCCCGGCGGCCTTCGGCGAGAAGGTCGTGCTGCGCCTGCTCGACAAGGGGGCCGTCCAATTCGACCTGGACAAGATCGGGCTCGAGCCGAGGCAGCGGGACCATTTCCTGGAGGCGGCCCGTCTCCCCCACGGGATGATCTTCCTCACCGGCCCCACCGGCTCGGGCAAGACCTCCACGCTCTACGCCCTGCTCAACGCCATCAAGACCCCGAGCCTCAATTTCCTCACCATCGAGGACCCCGTGGAGATCAAGATGAAGGGCCTGACCCAGGTCGAAGTCAAGCCCAACATCGGGCTGACCTTCGCCGCGGCCCTGCGCTCGTTCCTGCGCCAGGACCCGGACATCCTGCTGGTCGGCGAAGTCCGCGACGAGGAGACCGCCGAGATCTGCATCCGCGCCGCGCTGACGGGCCACATGGTCCTGTCCACGTTGCACACCAACGACGCCATGGGCTGCACGCCGCGCCTGCTCGACCTGGGCGCCGAGCCCTTCCTCCTCTCCAGCTGCCTGGAGCTGGTCGCGGCGCAGCGCCTGATCCGGGTCCTCTGCACCTCCTGCCGCGAGGCCTACGCCCCGGACGAGAACCTCATGGCCCAGGTGCTCAAGGAGTCCCGGATCCCCGCTTCGGAGCTGCCCCCGAATCTATCCTTCTACAGGCCCAAAGGTTGCCCCCGCTGCCACAGCACCGGCTTCCAGGGGCGCATCGGGATCTACGAGGTGTACCGCCTCCTTCCCGAGATGAAGGAGATCATCGCGCGCGGGAAGGCCGAGGCGCACCGGCTCCAGGACGTCGCGCTGCGCAACGGCATGTGGAACCTGCGCACCAGCGGCTGGCTCAAGGTGCTGCGCGGGATCACCTCGGTCGAAGAGGTCCTGACCAACACCTAGCGCCGCACCGGCGCGAGTCCAGAGCGATGCAGAACCTAGCCAAGTGCCCGGGCTGCCAATCCGAGATCACGCCCACGGAGACCTCCTGCCCGGTGTGCCTGAGGCCCCGCTCGCGCTCGGAGATCATGCACGACATCATCGCGGCCCGGGAGATCCGCGGCCGGAGGCGGATGAAGCTCCTGCTGAAGCTCCTGCTGTCAGCGGCCGTGCTCTGGGCCGGCTATCGCGCCTACGCCAACCCCCAGAGCCTGGCCGCGTTCCGCGACCGGATTCTGGCCAGCGCGCACTGGCTGACGGAGGAGCGCGCGATCCCGGGCAGCATCGTCCCCGGCAGCCCGCCCGCGCCGCAGGCGCCGGCCGACGCCGCCGAGGCCGAGCCCATGGCCGCCGCCCCCGTCGCCGCCGACGACGCCGCCGAGGCCGAGCCCATGGCCGCCGCCCCCGGCCTCGGCACGGCTCCGCCCCCCCACGCGGCCAAGCCGGCCCGGCCCGATCACTGGAAGGCGCACGGCGTGGCCTATGACCTCTTCAGCCTCAAGCCGGTCGTGGGAGCCAAGGTGACCTTCACCTCCCGCGCCTCGGGCCTGAGCCTGCGCGCGGCGACGGGTCCGCGCGGGGACTACTCTCTGCGCATCCCGCGCGCCGACGAGGGCGGCTTCGACGTCACGGTCCGCCACAAGGATTACCGCGGCGAATACCTGGAGGAGGACTCCCGGCCCTACCGGAGCCGCAGCCGGGGCGAGCGCCAGGAAGCCGCCGCCCTGCTCCTGCAGACCGAGGTCCTGCACGTCCCGCTCCTGCCTCCCGAGGCGCAGGACGAGTCCCAATACGACCTGGTCCTGCTCCCCGTCAGGATGTAGCGCGGGACGAGTTGCTATAATACCGTCGTGCCGCCATTCGCCGCTCTGGTCGGCTGCTGGCTGCTCAACGCCTTCTGGCCCATCATCGGGCAGAGCGGCCTGAGTCGCTACAGCACCACGCTCTTCTTCCACGCGGGCCTGCTCCTCGGCCTGCTCGCCGCCCTGCCCTGGCTCCTCAGGGACGGCCGCTGGCGCCGGGTCCTCACCGCCTCGGTGGGCCTGCCTCTGCTGGCTATGGCGGCGCTGAGCTGCTCGGCCTCCCTCATCTACCTGGAAGCCCTGCGCTACACCACGCCGGCCAACGCGGCCGTGATGGCGCAGGTCGAGGTGCTCTACTCCGCCGGGCTCTCGGCCTGGCTCCTGCGCGAGGCCATCGGCCCGGCCCAGATCGCGGCCAGCCTGCTGGTGGTTTCCGGCACCGGCCTGATCCTGGCCCACGACCTGGGCGGCCAGGGCTGGAAGGGCGACCTGATGATCCTGTGCACGCCGTGGATGTACCAGGTCTCCCACGTCATCGCCAAGCGCCTGCCCAAGGGACTCGACGCGGTGCTCGTCTCGGGGTCGCGCAACTTCTTCGGCTTGCTGCTCCTGGCGCCGCTCTCCGCCTGGGCCGTCCGGCACGGCGGGCGCTGGAGCTGGTCCGCGGATTCCCTGGCCGTCCTGGCCGCGCAGGGCCTGCTCATGAACGCCCTGGCCCTCCTGCTCTGGTACGCGGCCATCCTCAGGATGGACTTGGCCAAGGCCACCGCCTTCCTGCTCTCCTACCCGGCCCTGACCATGCTCTTCTCCTGGGCCCTGGGGCGGGAGAGCATCCACCCCGTCCAGGTGGCGGGGCTGGTCGTGACCCTGGCGGGGGCGTACTGGCTCTCGCGCATGAGCATGTCTGCGCAGGCCGGCGGGGGACCGAAGTCCCACCCTCTCCTGGGCCCGGATGCCCAGGCGCCCGCCCAACCCGCCTGATATAATCTAGGGGTCTTGAGAAGACTCCTGCTGATCGGCTGGCTCTGCGCCAGCCTGGCCTTGCCGGCCGCGGCGAGCGACCTCGCCCTGGGCAGCCTCCTCGACGCCCGGACCGCGGCCGCCTCGGTCTTCGACGGCTCGCGCTTCGCGCGCCCCGCCGCCGAAGCCGTGGTCGTCCCGCCTTACCGGGCGCGGCCGACCGCCGTCCTCGCGCCTCCGGCCAAGCCCCAGCCCCAGTCTGCGCCGGCCGCAGCGGCACCCGCTGCGGTTCTCCCGTCCTCGGCACGCGGCATCAGCGCCGGCTACGTGGGGCTCTATCCGGAGGACGACTTCGTGCTGGGCACCGGCCGCTGCGAGTCCTGCCGCGGCCCGGTCGAGGGCAAGTGGTACCTGCTCGACGAGGTCATCGCCACGCCCAAGGCCGGCCCCCCGGCTTTGGTCTGGATCGGCTCTCACGAGTTGATCGAGGGCGCGGTCCTCTCCGCGGATGGCCGCAGCGTGCGCCTCCGGGACGGCAGCGTCCTGGCCCTCGAGCTGACCCCCCAGATCGCCTCCAACCGCTCCTACTTCGACGCCTCCAGCCTGGCCTTCTACCAGGGCCGCACGGAGATCGG
>JAQUNT010000142.1 GCA_028717525.1 Elusimicrobiota bacterium | reverse complement strand
CCGGCCACGACCACGACGTTGCGGTCGAGGCGGCTGCGCGCCGCGTCGCGATCCGCCTGGTCCTGGGGGGGCACGGTCAGATTCTACAATTTGATGACCTTGGGGACCTCACCCATGAAAGACCTGACCACCAGCCCCGGAGGAAGCGGCCGAAGGTCCCACTCCGGCTTGCCCCATCGGTCCGCTCCGAGGGTCCCATATGACCCTTTAAGGAAACGTAAGCGGCGTCTACACTATCGCATGCGCGCGCTGCGGTCCATCCTCGCTGTCCTGCTCGCATCCAGCCCCCTCTCCCCGGCCTTCGCCGCGCAGACCCGCTCCGCTGCCGTCTCGGCTCAGGTTCGGACCGGCGCCCCGCTGCTCGTCCAGCCTGTCCGTGTGCAGGCGCTCTCCCTGCCTGCGCTCTCTTTGCAGGCGCCCTCTTTGCAGGCTTCCCCTGCGCCCCTGCCCAAGCTCTCTCCTGCAGCGCTTCTGGCCCTGCCTCCCAGCCTGGTCGCGGCTCCGGCCCCCCTGGCCGCGCCGGCCCAGCCGGTCTTCAGCGAGAAGGTCCAGGCTCTGGCCGACAACGTGGCCGAGTAAGGCAAGGCCCTGGCCAAGCCCGCGGCGGACGGGGGCCGCGGCGCCGCCGAGCGGCAGTTCCAGCAGCTCACCGGCGAGGCCGCCGCGGACCACGGCGTCCTCCAGGTCTCGGGCATCGATTTCTCTCCCGCGGAGCTCGCCCGCGTCAGCGCCACCAGCTCGGCCCTCGAGCGCGCCGTGGCCATGGCCGCCGGCTCCGTGTTCAAAGGCGCCGCGCTCCAGGTCCGCTCGCGCGGCTCCTCCGCGCGCCTGACCCACAGCGAGCAGAACCCGGACTACGACCTCATGGCCCGCCTGCCGCAGGCCTGGAGCGCCGAGCAGGCCGACGCCGCGGTCCAGTCCAACCTGCCCGCGCTCAAGGCCGCTTTGGCCGAGAGCGTCAAGCGCGAGACCGCTTTCCTGTTCCCGGGCGTGGAGACCAAGGTGTCGGTGGAGGGTCCCATCGGACTCAACGACCCGGCCGACGGCAAGCGCGCCGACGGGGTGTACATGCTGCCGGTCCACGTCCTGGGGCCTGCGGGCCTGCTCATAGACGCGGACGTGAGCTTCACGCGCCGCGCCGAATACGCCAACGACTATCCGGACTACTTCGCATCCCAGCTTTCCGCGGCGCGCCGCTCAGGCGGCCCGGCCGCGGCCGAGGCCCTCCTGCGCGACATCCGCCTGGCCAAGAGGCTCTTCACCGAGGCCATCGGCTCGTACAAGCCCTGGAAGGGCGGGCCCAGCGGCGTGGGCGTGGAGCAGATGGTCATGCAGTCAGGCGGCTTCGACCAGCTCATGGCCCGCGTGCTGGAGGCCGCTTATGAGCCCAACGGCCAGCCGCGCGGGCTCAAGAAAGCCCGCCAGCACTGGACCGTGGACAACCCCTTCATGGAGCCCAAGAACTTCCTGGACCTGATGAGCGAGGGTTCCTGGAACCGCCTGGCCTACGCGGCCAAGGCCTACGCCGATGCCAAGGCCGCGGGCCGGCCCATCGCCATGCAGGCGCTCAAGAAGGAGAAGCCCGCCCCGCCCGTCTTCGCCCGGCCTCAGGAGCCGGCCCTAACCGTCATAGACGCTCCCGCGACCCCGTCCGTGAGCCTGCGCTTCACCACGGCCTCGCGCCAAGGCAAGATGCGCGGCCTGGTGCTCCAGGCGGTCAAGGGCCTGCGCGCGGACAAGACCTCGCTCTCCTGGCAGGGCGAGGACGGCGGCAACGCCTATCAGCTCACCTTGCAGCTGGCGCCGGGCGCGGATGCGGCCGCAGTGGAGAAGGCCGTGCGCGAGCGCCTGCTCAAGGCCGAGCCGGCTTTGAAGTTCTCCCCGGGCGCTGCGGCCCCCGCCGTCTCCCAGGCGGAGGCTTGGCTGTACCTGCGCGCCCGCAACAGCAGCGAGCCTCGGGACGCCGTGTCCAAGGCGGCGGCGCGCTTCGCGCGCCGACTGCTGCTGGGCCGGCCCGAGGTCTCGGCCCGGCCGGATGCGAAGGGCGCCTACGCGGTCAGCTTTCCCCTCGACAGCGTCAGCCGCGAGGATTTCTCCAAGGGAGTGCTGGAGTTCTTCAAGAAGGCCAGCGGCGTGCAGGTCCTGGCCGCGGCCTTCTCCGGAGCCCAGGCCGCGGCGCCGCAGGGCCCGTCGGGCCCGGGCCGCCTCACCTTGGCCATGCTGGAGCGCTTCACCACCAGCGGCCCCAAGCCGTCGGCGCGCGGCGACGCCTACCTCTACGCGCAGGGCGCCAAGGCTTTGCCGGCGGGCCTGGAGGAATCCGGCGCGGCGCGGGTCCAGCCCGAGCTGCCGGCCGACGACAGGCTGCAGAAGACCCGCGCCATGCTGCTGCGGCGCTTCGGCCGCGCCTACGTGATGCTGCCGACCCTCAACGAGGAGGGCATGGAGGTCTACAAGGCGGTGCGCGTGCCCGACCGGCTGGCGCAGGGCGTGGTGACCGAGACCGTGGTGGACATCGCCTACGACGAGAAGAGAGTGCGCGCCGTCAAGCCCGTGGGCGCCTACGCGGCGGACGTGGTCATCGGCCGCGTCAGCCGCGAAGGCGGGGCGCTCCTGCTGGGCCCGCTCTTCGCCGGAGACTCGGCCAAGTCGCTCTACGCGCCCATGCCCATATCGGGCCCGGCCCAGGAAGGCAGCATCCTGCAGGTCTTCGTGCGGCCCGCGGCCGCGGGCTACGAGGCCGTGCCCCTGCTGGACCTGGGCCCGGAGCTCACGCCGGAGATCGCGGCGCGCGAGATCGCCCTGCGCCACGGGGCGCGGGCCTACTTCGAGGAGTCCGTGATCCGGCAGGCCGAGGCCGTGGGCCGCGAGCAGGACCCGGAAGCGGATTTCAAGCGCATGCAGGCGGCCCGGGGGCGCAGCGAGGACCTGCGCAGCCTGCCCTTCGTGACCATCGACCCGGTGGGCGCCGGCGACCTCGACGACGCCTACTTCGTGCGCAAGGAGGCGGACGGCAGCTACACCTGGTACCTGGCCACGGCCGACGTGGCGCAGTACGTCAAGCCGGGCACGCCGGCCTTCCGAGCCGCGGCCCGCATCGGCAACACCTTCTACTCCGTGGACAAGGACGGGGTCTCCGAGTTCCCCATGAACCATCCGGTGGTGTCCAAGTCGGTCTCCAGCCTCCTGGCGGGCAAGGACTCCCTGGCCATGGTCTCCAAGATGCGCTTCAGCCCCACGGGAGAGTTCCTGCTCAACGAATCCGAGGTGTTTTTAGGCCTGGTCCGGGTGCAGGGGCGCTATACCTACGACCAGGTAGCCGCCCTCTGGAAGGGGCAGGCGGGCCACGGCGTCGCGCACCTCGACCAGGTGGCCTTGGCCCGGGAGCTCTCCGCCAAGCTGCACCGCAGCGACGAGGCGCGGGGCAAGCTGGAGCTGAGCTTCACCGAGACCGAGCACCGCAAGGGGCCGGACGGCCGCTGGGGCACCTTCGTCGTGGAGCACGACCCCATGGTGCAGGAGTCGCACCGCCTCATCGAGGAGCTCAAGGTCTACGGCAACCGGGTCATCGCCGTGCGCCTGGAGGCCATCGCGGACGGCGCGGGCGTGCCGCACATCAGCCGGGTGCACCCGGCCCAGGAGGATCGGGTCAACGAGCGCCTGCGCAAGGAGCTCTCCGCCATCGGCGCGCCCTGGCCCGAGGACCAGACCCTCTGGCGGTACCTGGGCGAGCTGAGGTCCCGGACGGACTTTTCCGCCGAGGTGAAGGAGACCGCGCAGATCCTGGCCCTGCGCAGCCGCAGCTCGGCCCTTTACGCGGCCGACGACGCGGAGGGGCACGAAGGCCTGGCCCTGCAGGCGAAGGCCTACGACCACCCCTCCACCCCGATCCGGCGCTTCTCGGACATGTACAACCGGGCTTTGCTGGAGTCCTACCTGGAGGGCGCGGACGTCAAGGCGGCCTTCACGGCGATGCTGGCCGACCTGCAGGCCTTGGGCTTCGCGAGCCTGGACGAGTACCTGCAGCATCTCAACGGCCGGGAGCAGGCGGCGCGGCAGATGGACCACGAGATGGACGAGTTCATGTCCGTCTTCGAGCTGGCCAAGCCGGAGCACAAGGGTCGGCAGTTCTCGGGCTACGTGAAGATGGTCCGGCCCGGGCGCAACGCCGAGGCGGTGATCCAGCTGCGGGAGCTGCCCGTGACCATCATCCTGCGCGGCGAGGACGCCCGGCCCTACCAGCTGCTCGACGAAGTGGGCGTGACGGTCAAGGGAGCCGACGCCGCGCGCATGAAGGTGGACGCGGCCATCAGCAAGGCGGCGAAGAGGAAAACCCCATAAAAAGCGGCCGCCCAGACACTCGCGTGTCTGGGCGGCCTTGAGCCGTCGGAAGCCTAGAGCTTCTTGACGTTCGCGGCGCGCGGTCCCTTGTCGGACTGCTGCACTTCGAACTCGACGGCCTGATTCTCAGCCAAAGTTTTGAACCCGTCACCGGTGATGCTCGAGTGATGGACAAAAAGATCCTTGGATCCGTCGTCCGGCGTGATGAAGCCGAAGCCCTTCTGGTCGTTGAACCACTTCACTTTGCCCGTAGCCATTATGTGATTATCCTCTTTTTATTGCGTCTGCTCACATGCGTCTGTGATGAGGGGAAGCCTATTCCCTCCCCCAGATTATAGCATGAGAACACCTCGCGCTTGATGACTTTCTTTGGCGTCCCTTCATGACCTAGGCCTTGTAGCCGAACCGGCGCAGGAGCTCCTTGCGCTCGGTCACGTCGGCTTCGTTCTCCACGCCCCTGGAGCTCGAGCCGTCCACCACGCCCAGCACGCCCCGGCCCTGCGCGGTCTGCGCTAGGACCACCTCCACCGGGTTGGCGCTGGCGCAGAAGATGCCGCAGACTTCCTGGACCGACTTCACCGCGTTGAGCACGTTGATCGGGAACACCCCGCGCAGGAGGATCACGAACACATGGCCCGCGGCCAGGGCCAGGGCGTTCTTCTTCGCCAGCGCGGTCAGCTCCGGCTCCGTCCCGCTGGCGCGCACCAGGCAGGGGCCCGAGGACTCGCAGAAGGCCAGGCCGAAGCGTATGCCGGGCACGGCCGAGACCAAAGCCTCGTGCAGGTCCTCCACGGTCTTGATGAAATGGGCCTGGCCCAAAATCAGGTTCACGTCCTCGGGCTTCTCGATCGCGACGGTCTTCAGATCCACAGGAGCCTCCTCCCCTGCCCGGGCGCATGGCTGCGCCCGGCACAAGGCTGTCTCCGCGCGCCCGGGAGGGCGCGTCCTACGGCTGCGGCCGCGGTTCAGCCGACGGCCAGCAATTCCCTCTCGGTCACGCCCGCACGCACGGCGCCGCACTTCGTGCAGACGAAGGCGCCCGTGGGCATGCCCTGGAAATACTCCTTCTCAAGGTGGGGATGGGAGCAGGGCTTGTCGCCCCATTCCTTGCGCAGTTCCTCGGCTCTTTGAGTTCGCATGACACACACCTCGCAGTCCGATCGACTACTCAACGGTAAGGTTTTCCTATTATACACCCGAACTGGTATCAGTGTAACAAGATTATTCCCAGATTATCCCAGGGACGGGTCCATGCCGCGGCGTTTTGATATCATAACCTGGACTCCGGAGGCCAGCTTATCCCTGCCAAGAACATCTACCTGACCGGCTTCATGGGGACGGGCAAGACCTCGGTGGGCCGCGAGCTCGCCCGCCGCCTGAGGCTGGGCTTCCTCGACCTGGACTCCGAGGTCGAACGGGCCGCGCGCCGGTCCATCCCGGAGCTTTTCCGCCGAGGCGCGGGACGCTTCCGCCGCCTGGAGTCCGCGGCCCTGCGCCGGGCCGCGGCGCGCAAGGCCCTGGTCGTGGCGCTGGGAGGCGGGACCTTGCTGCGGCGCGCCAACCGGCTCTTGGTCCGCGGCACGGGGACCTTGGTGAGCCTGAGCTGTTCCGAGGCGGCCGTTTGGTCCCGCCTGCGTCGGGACGAGGGCGGCCGCCCGCTGCTGGGCCGCGAGCCGGGGCGCCGGGCCAGGCTGCGCCGCCTGCTGGCCGCGCGGCGCGGGCTCTACCAGGATGCGGACCACGTGGTCTCGACGACGCGGAGGAACCCGGCGCAGGCCGCCGCGCGCATCGCCGCTTTGCTATGATGCCCCTCATGATCCTGGTGGGACGCGGCCTGGCCCTGCGGCCCCGGACCTGGGCGGAGTGCCTGCCGGCCGGCTGCCGCGTGATGCTGGTCAGCGAGCCGAGAGCCTGGCGGCTCCACGGCAGGGCGGTGGCCTCGGCCCTGCGCCGAGCGGGCTTTCCGGCCGTCCGGCATCTGCTGCCTCGCGGGGAGAGGGCCAAGACCTGGGAGCCGGTCT
>JAQUNT010000141.1 GCA_028717525.1 Elusimicrobiota bacterium | reverse complement strand
GGGGTCTCGGAGCGGCGCTCCTCCTCCTCCAGGCGGCGCAGCAGGGCCGCGCGCTCGGCTTGGGCGTCCTGCACCTGCTTGCGCAGGGCGGCCAGCTCGCCTTCACGCTTCTGGAGCTGCCTCTCCTGTTCGATGACGCGGTCGGCCAGTTCCTGGGCCTGGGCCGCCTCCGGCGAGGACTCGCTGCGGACCTTCATCTTGAACAGGACGACGGCCGCCTCGGCGTTCTCGCGCTCCATGTCCGCCAGCCTCTGCTGGGCCGCGGTCAGTGACTCGCCGGTCATCTTCAAGGCGTCCTTGATCTCGCTCAGGCGCATGGCCTGGCTCTGCAGGGCTTCGAGCACGAAAGCGCGCAGCTGGGAGAAGGCGAGCTTGAGCACGGCGAGCCTGGCTTCAGGCGTCTTCGCGTCGGCCAGCCCCGCGCAGGCCTGCGCCAGGAGGTTCTCCTCCAGGCGGTAGTACTCCATCATGAGTTCGGCGTAGAGATCGACCGTGGATGCCATAATCACTTGGAGTGTATATAGTATGGCCCGGGCGGCTCAAGTCCCGGTCAAGCGGGCCGGCGCGGCGGCCTGCAGGAGGGCCTGGATGTTGCGCGCGCCGAGCTTCAGGAAGGTGTCGGTGTCGGGCAGGGCCCCGGCCATGGTCCCGATGACCGCGACCCGGGCCCCGGTCTTCTCCGCCAGCCACTCGCAGACCTTGGGGTTGTACTGCTGCTCGCGCACGATGAGCTTGACGCCCTGGCTGCGCATCTCCTTGACCAGGTCCTCCAGGTGGGCGGGGGTGGGCGCCACCCCGGGCTTGAGTTCCAGGGTGTCGATGAAGTCCAGGCCGGTGAAGCGGCCGAGGTAGGCCGTGTCCTTGTGGAAGGAGACCGCCTTGAGCCCTCGGAGCGGCGCGGCCAGCTTGCGCAGGCGCGCGACCTCGGGCTCGAGCTCAGCCAGGTAGTCCTGGAGCCCCTTCCGGTAATCCGCGGCGTGCTCCGGGTCCAGGCGCGACAAGCCCGCGGCGATGACCCGGGCCATGCGGGCTCCCTCGCCGGGGTCGAGGTTGTAGTGGGGGTTGCCCTGAGGATGGATCTCGCCCTCGGCCCGGCTCAAGGTCGCGGGCTTCTCCAGGGCGCTGACTCCCTCCGAGCAGTCGATGCAGCCCGGCCCGGCGCAGCCGAGAGTGTCCGGGTCCTGGCGCAGCCTCGGGTTGCGCGCCACGTCGAGCAGTCCGGGCAGGAAGGCGTGCTCCACGGAGAGCCCCAGGTAGACCACCGCGTCCGCCTTGTTGAGCCTGGTCACGAAGCTGGGCCTCATGACCACCTGGTGGATGTCCTCCGTGCCCCGGGCCAAGCAGTCGACCTTGACCAGGCCGCCGCCCACGCGCCGGGTGATGTCCGCCAGGTCCGGCACCGTGGCCACCACCCGGAACTGGGCCGCGGCCCGGGCGCTCGCCGCAGAGCCGGCCAGCAATACGGTCAGAAGCAGCTTCATGGTCCTCCTAGCGGTCCCGGAAGCCGTGCACGTGTCGGCCCAAAACGCCGGTCCACTGCAGGGAGACGATGTCCGCTCCGCGGCTGCCCGGCACGTTGTCGAGCTGGTGCGAGTAGACCAAGCGCAGGCGCTGGAACTCCGACACGTCGCAGCTCAGGAAGCCGGAGAAGGTCTTGGTGAGCTTCCGGGCCTGGTCCAGGTCCTCGCTGAGGTCGACCAGGACCCCGGGCCGCCAGCGCCGTCCCAGCTTGAGCTGAACGTAGGAGAAGCCCGAGTAGGACCGGACCCGGTCCGTGGGCAGGTCGTTGGAATCGAAGCGGCGCTCGTCGTTCTGCATGACCTCCGTGCCCCAGACCAGGCCGTGGTACATCCCGCCCGCCGCGGGCTGGTAGCGGTAGGTCAGGTCCACGCCGTTGAGGGTGCGCCAGGTGTTCTTGCGGGTGTTGACGCCCAGCCCGGCGCGGTCGTCGACGAAGCGCTTGGGGGTCCAGGCGGAGTCCGCGCCCAGCTCCACGCTGTGGTCGTCGCCGATGTCCTTGTAGAGGCTCAGCCGGCCCAGGTAGGTGAACTCGTAGAGAGAACGCGACTTGGTCACGTCGGCGCGGTCGTTCTCCGCCCCCATCTTGTCGTAGAGGCCAACGGTGGCGTTGATGTAGGTGTCGGTGGGGAATAGGTAGGAGACCTCGAGACCGTCGGCCCGGGTCTCCCCGCCGATGACGGTGTCTAGTGACCGCGGGCGGTCCGTCACGGGCAGCTCGTGGTCGTGGAAGTGCGCCAGCCGGCCGAAGGCGGCGAAGAGGCGGCCGCCGGTGACGGTCAGGTTCCAGGGCAATGACGTCGTCTGCAGGGCCGCCTCCTCCAGGGTCACGGGGGTGGAGTTGTCGTTGGAGCCGGTGACGATGGCCCAGCCTTTGAGGAAAGGGTCGATGGGCGCCTCGATGTTGAGCTCCGCCGCGCGGAAGCGGAAGTTCGACTTGTCGCTGGGGCCGTGGGTGTAGGCCAGGTCCAGCGCCAGGCCCAGGGCCGGGTTGAAGGCGGAGAGGGAGGTCTTGGCCGGGGCGCCTTCGACCTTGGCGAGGCGCTCCTCCAGGCCCTTGAGCCGCTCCAGGATGCCGGGAGTGCCGGAGCTCACGTCGACCTGGGCCGCCGCCGCCAGAGGCAGCAGCAGCAGCGGCGCGGCCAGGAGGCGGCGCGAAATCCTCACCCGGGGATTCTAGCACAGGCGCGGGCCGCCTGACATTTTCTTGAGCCGCCCGCGCTAAACTATCGACGATAGGGAGGAGCGATGCCCCAGACCATCAAGAAGCTCAGCCCGCTGGCCGCCCAGGCCTGCGTGCCCTGCCGCGGAGGCGGACCGCGCGTAGAAGGGGAGGACCTCAACCGGCTGACGGCGGAGCTGGGCGGGGACTGGAGGGTGGTGGCGGACCGGCGCCTGCGCAAGGAGTTCCTGTTCCCGGATTTCCGCGGCGCCCTGGCCTTCGCCGAACTGGTGGGGAAGCTCGCCGAAGAGGTGAACCATCATCCGGACCTGGCCGTCTCCTGGGGCCGGACCGTGGTGACGGTCTGGACCCACAAGATCGGCGGCCTCTCCGAGGTCGATTTCGTCTTCGCCGCGAAGGTGGACGCCCTGCAGGCCTCGGGGCGCGGCTAGAAGCCTTTGCCGACCGTCGCCTGGATGGCCGCGGCCTTGTCCTTCAGGCCCGCGGTGCGCGGCTTCTCCATGCGCTCGCGGTCCCGGCTCATCACCTCGATGCGGGAGGCCAGGCTGCCGTGTGACGGGTCGTCGGCCGTCTGCTCGCCCCGGGCTCTGAGCCATTCCTGGGCCGAGCGCAGGGCCTCCTCCCCGGCGTCGCCGGCGAAGGGCTGGCCCGTGCGCGGGTCGACCACGGTGGTGACCCACTGGCGCGCCTCGCGGTCGGCCTCAGCACGGCCTTAGGAGTTTAGCCCCGGCCCGCGGTTCCCGCAAGGGGGGCAAAGCCCTCGGCCAGGGCGCGCACCTGGGCGTGCCGGAAGCAGCCCGTCAGGTGGTCGTTGACCATGCCCACGGCCTGCATGTGGGCGTAGACGATGGTGGAGCCCACGAAGGCCATGCCCCGGGCCTTGAGATCCCGGCTGAAGGCGTCCGAGACCGTGGAGGTCGCGGGCAGCTCCGAGAGCCGGCGGCGGCGGTTCTGCACCGGACGGCCGCCTACGAAGCGCCACTGGTAGGCGGCGAAGCTGCCGAACTCCTCCTGGATGGCGAGGAACACGCGCGCGTTGCGCACCGCGGCCTGGACCTTGAGACGGTTGCGGATGATGCCCGGGTCCTGGAGCAGGCGCGCGACCTGCCGAGGCCCGAGCCGGGCGACCCTCTGCGGGTCGAAGCCGGCGAAGGCCTTGCGGTAGCCCTCGCGCCGGCGCAGGATGGTCAGCCAGCTCAGGCCGGCCTGGGCGCCCTCCAGGACCAGGAACTCGAAGAGCCGGCGGTCGTCGGCCAGAGGCACGCCCCACTCCCGGTCGTGGTAGGCGGCATAGTCGGGCGAGCCTGCGGCCCAGGGGCAGCGCTTCATGGTGGGATCATAGCAAACCGGCGCGGGCCGGGCCGGTTTTGTTATGATTGGCTTAGCGCACCGGAGGCGAGATGAGAACACGGACCATTAGACGTCAGCTGCTGGGCATGGTGGCGCTCCTGGTCGTCATCCCCCTGCTGGCGACCATGTCGCTGCTCTACGTCCAGAAAAGGCACATCCAGCAGCTGGCCAAGGACAACGAGATGGGCCGCATCGTGACCGGCATCCTAGACCTCTGCCAGTCCCACCTCAAGTCCCCGGACGGCCAGGCCCGGGTACGCCAGATCCTCTTGGGCAAGAAGCTGGGTTCGGGCTACGCCTACGTGCTGGGCGGGCACGGCGACAAGAAGGGCGTCTACATCGTCTCCAAGGACGGCGTGCGCGACGGCGAGAACATCTGGCAGTCCCAGGACATCAGCGGCCACTACTTCATCCAGGACATCGTCAACTCGGCTCTGGCCGCGGCCCCCGGCGCGGTGATCCGCTCCGCGCGCTACCCTTGGAAGAACCCGGACGACAAGACCGTGCGCCACAAGCTGGCTTACGCCGCCTATTTCCAGCCCTGGGACTGGGTCGTGGGGCTGAGCCTCTACGAGGACGAATACGACATGGGCACGGTCAGGGCCCTCAACCGGACCGTGTTCCTGGTGCTGGTGGTGGGCGCCCTTATCGGCCTGGTGGCCATCTTCTGGGGCATCCGGGTCGCGGACTCTCTCTCGACTCCCCTGTCCAAGATCATCTCCATCGCCGGCGCGGTGGCCAAGGGGGACCTGGGCGCCGCGGACGTCCAGCTCCAGGCCGCGGCCAAGCGCCTCCTGGCCCAGAGCGGCCAGGCCTTGGGGGGCAATGGGGACGGGGCCCGGAGCGAGATCGACCAGTTGACCGCCTCGGTCTACGAGATGACCAACCGTCTCAAGTCCCTCATCGGCCAGGCCCAGTCCTCCATCGTCCAGCTCCTCTCCACGGCCACGGAGATCGCCGCCACCGCCAAGCAGGAGGAGGCGACCATGAACGGCCTGGGCGCCTCCACCACCGAGATCGCGGCCTCGGTCAACCAGATCTCCGCCACCTCGCAGGAGCTGGTCAACACCATGAACCAGGTGACCTCGGTCTCCGAGGAGACCGCCGGCCTGGCGACCGAGGGCGGCAGCAGCCTGGGGGTCATGGAGGCCAGCATCCGCGAGCTGGCCGACGCCACCAAGTCCATATCGGCCAAGCTGGCCGAGATCAACGACAAGGCCGGCAACATCACCGCGGTGATGACCACCATCACCAAGATCGCCGACCAGACCAACCTCCTCTCGCTCAACGCCGCCATCGAGGCCGAGAAGGCGGGGGAGCACGGCCTGGGCTTCGGCGTGGTGGCCCGGGAGATCCGGCGCCTGGCCGACCAGACCGCCGTCTCCACTTTGGACATCGAGCACATGATCAAGGAGATGCAGTCCTCCGTCTCCTCCGGGGTCATGGAGATGGACAAGTTCTCGGAGGCCATGAAGTCCGGCATCGCGCAGATCCAGGGCCTCAGCGGACAGATGGGGCAGATCATCTCCCGCGTGGAGCGGCTGCAGCCGCAGTTCCAGATGGTCCGCGAGGGCATGCAGTCCCAGTCCAACGGCGCCAAGCAGATCAACGACGCCATGGCCATGCTCACCGAGACCACCCACAACACACTGCAGTCCATCAAGGAGTTCAACCTGGCCACGGCCGCGATGCACAGCGCCATGCAGGGGCTCAAGGAGGAGATCTCGAAGTTCAAGATCGCCGCATGAGCCGCGGGATGCTGATCGCCTTCAGCCTGGGCTCGGAGCGCTACGGCATGGAGTGCCGCGCAGTGGCGGCGGTCCTGCCCATGGCCCGGCTGGGCCCGTCCCCGGGGGGCCACCCCGCTTTCGCCGGGACCCTCGACCATCACGGCAGCGCGCTGCCGGTCGTGGACCTCGAGCGGCTGATGACGGGGCGGCCCTGCGCGGACCACCTCAGCACCAGGATCCTGGTCGTGGAGCGGGCCGGCGTCCGCGCCGGGCTCATGGTGGAGCGGGCCGACGAAACCTGCCTCGTCGACCTCCCCGCGGCCGGGACCCCGGGCCTGCGGGTATTCAAGGTGCTGCGGGACGAGCGCGGTGCGGCCGCGGCCGCGGCCGTGCCGCTGGGGCGGCTCCTGGACGGGGTCCTCCTGCCGCGCGCCCCGGGAGCGGGGCCAGCTCATGGACCTAGCGATCTTCAATGACGTCCTGATGGCGCGCGCGGGGTTCGACCCCGACGCCATCGGACCGACCGTCATCCGGGCCGCGGTCTCGCGGCGGATGTTGAGCTGCGGCTGCGGCGACGAGCGCGCCTACC
>JAQUNT010000140.1 GCA_028717525.1 Elusimicrobiota bacterium | reverse complement strand
AGCCTGACCTCGAAGACCCGTTCCTGTTCCAGGAGCCTGGCCAGGTCCTTGGCGGCCGCCAGATTGACGTCCTTCTCCAGGGTCCCCCGCCGGCCCGTGGCTCCCGCGTCCTTGCCCCCGTGCCCGGCGTCGATGACGATGCGGCGCCGCGGAGCGGCGCCGTCCCGAACGCCCTCAGGAAGTGCTTTGGTGTTCGTGGACGGCGCGTTGGCCGTCATGGGCGGCGCCGCCGTCGCCGCCGGGGCCGGTGCCGGCGCGGGGGCGGGCTCCGCTTGGTCCCGGCCGCCGTCCGCCGGCCCCAGGTCCTCGGCGGAGACCTCCAGAGCCAGCCGCCGGGGCTCGGAGAGCTCGCGCAAGCGCCAGCTCAGGCCCGGCTTGGCGAAGCGCACGCTCAGGCGCGCGGCCTTGGCGTCCTGGCGCAGGGCGTAGCTCGCGACCAGGCCGTCGTCGACCGTCTCCTCCTCCGGGGAATCGATGATGCCGAACGGCAGGCTCACCTCGACTCCCTGGGCGCCGCGCCGGGAGGCGCTGTGCCCCAGAGGCTTCTTGAGCTCCAGGACCACCCGGGTGTAGTCCTGGTAGGAGTACCAGCGCACGGAGCCGACGCTGCTGCGCTTCTGCACGCTCAGCGTGCTCGTGCGCGGGTCGAACTGGCTCTCCATCCCGGAGAGCTCGCTGAAGTCCCTGCCCAGGAAGAAGGAGAGCGGGGCGTAGGCCTGCGCCGCGCGCAGCAGGACCGGATCCTCCAGGGCGACCGGACGGCCGTCGACCGCGGCATCGGTCGAGCCCGCCACCAGCTGCAGGACCCGGCTCCGGAAGCCCAGCTGCACCCGCCCCGAGACCGGGTACCAGTACACCTGCCCGCCGTAGAGCTCGCCGACCTGCTTGGCGTTGAGGAACAGGCGGCCGCCGATCTTGTAGGCGGTCAGCGGCTCATGGTAGCGGCCGTTGAGCTCGACCTGCAGCTCCTCCGCGTGCGCCGAAGACGCGGGCGCCGCGGCGGCGCCGAGGAGGACGGCCAGCGACAACGTCAGCAGGCGGAGCGGTCTCATTCGAGGACGATGCGGTACTCCTCCCAGGGCAAAGACGGGTCGCTCTGGATCTTGATGGTCCGGGCCACGTTCTTCTCGATGGCGACCTGCTGGGCCCGGAACTGCTCGGCCAGGCCCGGATGCAGCAGCAGGCGCACCTGCCCGCCCGGCCGGCCGCCCGTCATCTGCTTGATCTCGCGCTGGATGGCGATGCGCAGGGTCTCGCCGGAGAGGACCCGGCCGCAGCCCTTGCACTGCGGGCATTCGTCGGTGATCAGGCTCACCGTGGACTCCCGCTTGCGCTCGCGAGTCAGCTCCACCAGGCCCAGGCGGGTGATGGGCAGGATGCGGATCTTGGCCCGGTCGCCCTTGCTGGCGTGGGCGAAGGCCTCCATCACCTTCTGACGGTTGGAGGCCTTGCGCATGTCGATGAAGTCCACGACGATGATGCCGCCGATGTTGCGCAGGCGCAACTGGTGCGCGACCTCCTGGGCGGCCTCGATGTTGGTCTGGGTGACGGTCTCCTCCTGCGACTTGGAGCCCGTGAAGCGGCCGGTGTTGACGTCGATGGCGCAGAGGGACTCCGCCTCCTGGATGATGATCGAGCCCCCGTTGGGCAGGGGGACCTTGGTGCGGCGCATGCTCTCGATCTCCCCCTCCAGGCCGAAGGCTTTGAACATGGGGGTCTTGGCGTCGTAGAGCTTCACCTTCGACTGGAGTTCCGGTGAGATGGCCTCCACGAACTCCATCACGTTCTTGTGCTGGTCCTTGTTGTCGAGCATGTAGACGTAGGCCTTGTCGGAGAGCAGGTCCCGCGCCACCTGCAGGGCCAAGTCCAGGTCCTTGTGCAGCAGGCAGGGCGCCTGGTCGCTCTCGAACTTCTTCTGGATCTGGGCCCAGGTCTGCTGCAGGTATTTGACCTCGCGCTCCAGGTCGGCCTCGGAGGCCCCCTCGGCCTCGGTGCGCACCACCACGCCCTTGCCGCCCAGGTGCTCGGCCACGAGGCGGTCCACGATGGCGGAGAGCCGGTCCCGCTCGACCGCGTCGCCGATCTGCTTGGAGATGCCGACGTAGCTCTGGAAGGGAGTGAAGACCAGGAAGCGTCCGGGCAAAGAGACGTCCATGGTGACCTTGGCGCCCTTGGTGCTGATGGCCTCCTTGGCCACCTGGATCATGATCTGCTGGCCTTTCTTCAGGGTCGCGTCGATGGCGGCGCCCTTCTCTCCCAGGACGTCGGAGATGTAGAGATAGGCGTTCTTCTCGAAGCCGATGTTCACGAAGGCCGAGGAGATCCCGGGCAAGACGTTCTCCACCACGCCCTTGTAGATGTTGCCGACGATGTTCTGGCTGCTCTTGCGCTCCCAGAGGAGCTCGGCCAGGCGGCCGTTCTCCAGGATCGCGATGCGGGTCTCCTCGAAGTTGGTGTTGGCCAGCAGCTCGCGCTTGACCGCGGCAGCCGGGCCGCGATGGTCGCTGCGGTACTCGCGCTCGCCGCCCCGTTCGGAGCGGCCGCGGTGGCCCTCGCCGCCGCGCCGTTCGTGCTCCTGCCGGTGGCGCTCCTGGCGGCCATGTTCCTGGCGGCCATGCTCCTGCCGGCCATGCTCCTGCCGGCCATGCTCCTGCCGGCCGTGCTCTCCGCCGCGTCCTCCACGGCCGCGGCGGCGCCCTCGTCCCTCATGCCTGGGCGGCTGGGCCGGGGCCGGCGCCGTCGGCCGGGGCGCGCCCTCCGGCGGGGCCACCTGGTCCGCAGCGGACGGGGGGGCCTCCGCGGCTTCCTCCGCGTCGGTGGGCAGGTCGTCGAGGTCCTCCCCTGCGACCGTGTCCTCCGGCTCGCCGTAATCCGGCTCCGCATCGTGCGCGATGACCGCGTCGGCCCGGGGGTAGAGCTCCTCGCGCTGGCTGCCCGTGTCCTCCGCAGGCTCCGGCGCCGATGCGGCGTCGACCGCCGCAGGCGGCGGGGCGGCAGCCCCGCCGTTCCCTGCCCCTACGGAAGCGGGAAGGGACGTCTCCGGCTGAGCCGCGGGCGGAGTATCCTGCGCCACTTCTTTCTCTTCGTTGGACATGTCAAATCCCTCGCTTTGGAAGATGTCTCTTTCAGCGCACCCTGGCCGGCACCGGGACCCCGACGCGCGGCATGGCCTCGAGGCCCGGAGCCCCGGGCTTGGCGGCGGCCGCCGGCTTCTTGTCCTCCATGCCGTAGGCGGCCATCATGACCGTGCGCGCGATGGGACCCGCGGCCGAGGCCCCGTGCCCTCCGTGCTCCACCAAGACCGCGACGGCCACGCCCGGCAGTTCCCCGGGACGCGCGGCCGCTGAGATGAACCAGGCATGGTCCGCGCCGGCCGGGTTCTGCGCGGTCCCCGTCTTGCCTTCCACCTCCAGGCCCGCGACCCGCGCCGCCACCCCGGTCCCCGAGGAGACGGCCAGGCGCATGGCCTCGTGCAGGTCCCACCAGGCATGGTCCTGGAGCGTCACCTGGCCGAGCTTCTCCGGGCTCTGCTTGAACGCGGGCCGGCCGTCCGCGTAGGCGATGTGGTCGATGTAATAGGGCCGCCAGACCGTGCCCCCGTTGGCCACCGCCGCCATCAGCACCGCCATCTGGATCGGGGTCACCACCATGGCGCCCTGACCGATGGAGAGGTTGATGGTATCTCCGTCATACCAGGGCAGCCCGGCCTTCTCCCGCATGGCCGGACCGAAGAGCTTGCCCGGCTGCTCGCCCTTGAGGGCGATTCCGGTCTTCGCGCCGAGTCCGAACATGCGGCCGTACTTCTCGATGAGCGGGCCGCCCGTGCGCAGCCCCATGCGGTAGAAGTAGACGTCGCAGGACTGCGTCAGGGCGGGGAACCAGGTCATCCGCTTGTGACCCCGGTGCTCCCAGCAGAGGAAGATGTTCTTCCCCCACTCCAGGTAGCCGGGGCAGAAGATGGCGTCGTCGATTGTGAAGCGCCCCTCGTTGAGCCCCGCGGCGCCCACCACCACCTTGAAGGTCGAGCCGGGGGCGTAGGTCCCGGAGATGGCCCGGTTGAACTCCTCCGCGGAAGCCGCCGTCTGCTTGACGACCTTGGGGTCCGAGGAGAGGAAGGCGTTGGGATCGAAGTCCGGCGCCGAGGCCAGGGCCAGGATGGCGCCGCTGCGCGGGTCCAACGCGACCACGGCCCCCTTGCCGGTCCCGGACCCGCGCAGGCCCTCGTCGGCGGCCTTCTGCACGGCCTCGTCGATGGTCAGATGGACGCCGCTTCCCGCCAGGCCCGGGAAACTCTCCAGCTTCTTTTTCAGCCGGCCCTGGGCGTCGACGAGCATGCGCAGGCCGCCGTCATGCCCCCGCAGTTCCGCCTCCAGGGCCGCCTCCAGCCCGATCTTCCCGATGCGCGCGTCGACCCGGTAGCCCTTGCTCTTGAGGGCCCGCCAGGCGCGCGAGTCCATCTTCCCCATATAGCCCAGCAGATGGCTGGCGAAGCGGCCGAAAGGATAGTGGCGCCGCGCCTCGACGATGAGCTCCACGCCCGGGTAGATGGCCTTGAGCTCGGAGAGCCGGAACATCGCGGTCCGGGGCAGGTTCTCGGCCAGGCGCAGCGCCGTCTCCTCGTGCACGGCCTGCTGCAGGGTCTCCAGCAGGTCGTCGCGGTCGCGCCCGAGTTCGCGCGCCAGCTGGCCGGCCAGGAACTCCAGGTCGGGCGCGGGCTGCCCTTTCTTGGGCGGTATGTAGATGAGCGAGAAGGCCTCCTGGTTGGCGGCCACCGGGGTGCCGCGGCGGTCGTAAATGACCCCCCGCGGCGCGGTCTGGTGGATGATCTTCGTGGCGTTCATCTCGGCCAGCTGCTGGTACTCGGCTCGCTGCAGGATCTGCAGCTGGACCAGACGCAGGGCCAGCAGGGCTCCGGTCAGGTAGACCCCGACCCAGAGCAGTTCCAGCCGCGCCAGACGCTCGCCGCTCTCCCGGCTCATCGGATCCTCAGCCAGCCGCAGGCCAGGCCGGCCAGCGGCACGAGGAGGCAGTTGTAGAGGGGGTCGAACAGGAAGGCCGGCCAGCCGACCCAGAAGTACTCCTTGGCGAAGATCCCGCCCAGCACGCCGTAGAGCACGAAGCTGCCCCAAGTCATGAAGAAGACGATCACGTACTGGGAGACCAGGTCGAGCACGTCGATCTGCCGGCGCAGAGCCCCGGTGCCGTAGCCGGCCAGCATCAGGACGAAGGCGTTGCCCCCGAAGAGCTGGGGCCGCAGGACGTCCAGGAACAGCCCCCAGAGGAAGCCGTAGCACATGCCCACATTGGGCCCCAGACGGGCGGCCATGGCCACGGTCAGCACCAGCAGGATCTGCGGGCTCAGGCCCCAGGCCGACATCCGGGTGGCCCACCACCACTGCAGCAGAGCCGCGGCCAGGAACAGGACGGCTCCGCGCGGATGGCTCACAAGCCCTCCGCGGCGGCGGCCGCCGTCCCGGTGCTCTTCTTCACGGTCGGGGCTGCCCGGGCGGCCGGCGGGATCTGCTTCACCTGCGGCGGCTTGACGGCCTCGGCCGGGGCCGCGGCCGGCCCGGCCGCGCCCGCGGCCCGCAAGACCATCACCTGGCTGAGCGCCGCCGCGTCGGCAGCCGGCCGTACTTCCACGGACTGGAAGGTCAGGAAAGGGTCGCGGGGATTGATCGCCACGACGCGGCCGAGCAGTATCTCGCCCGGGAAAGTCGCGCTGGTGGGCGAGGTGTAGACCAGGTCTCCGGTGGACAAGGCGACTTCGGCGGGGAGATAGTTCATGCGCATGCGCGGCCCGCCCTGCCCCTGCACCAGACCTTCGACCGCCGAGGTGGAGAGGTAGGCCGCCACGGAGGAGGCCTCGTCCGTGGCCAGCAGCACCAGCGCGGAATCGTGCCGCGCCTCAATGACCCGGCCGACGGCGACCAAGGCCCCGTCCTGCTCGCCGAACACCGGGGCGTTGAGGGTCACGCCCTGCCGCGACCCGGCGCCGATCATGATGCTGTTGTACCAATGCAGAGGGTCGCGCTCCATGACGTCGGCCCACAGGGGGACGTAGCCCCGCGGCGGCTGGAGCCCCAGGGCCTGGGCCAGCCGGCGGTTCTCCGTACGCAAGGCCTCCAGCTCGGACTTCTGCCAGAGGGTCTCGCGCAGCTGGGCCTGCAGCTGGACGTTCTCCAGGTCCGCCCGCAGCAGGCGCGCCAGGCCGGGAGGCGCCTCGGCCAGCCGCTGCGCGCCCCTGGCCCCGCAATAGGCCAGGGGGTTGAGCAGGTAGACCACTCCGGCCTTGAAGGTCCGCACCGGCGCGCTCAAGGGCAGAGAGAGCAGCACCAGCGCCAGAGCCGAAAGTGCGGCCAGCAGGTAGTTCGAAACGC
>JAQUNT010000139.1 GCA_028717525.1 Elusimicrobiota bacterium | reverse complement strand
GTCCCACCTCGGTCATGAGCGCGGTCCTATTCAGGGCAGGCAGAATTTGTTTTTTTTTAGATGCGGGGGCGCCATGCGGAATCGGAGTCGGGGCGGGCGTGGAAAGCCGCCGGCGCAGGTCATCGATGAGTCGCAGGCGCCTGGCCGACTGCCCGCGATAAGACAGGCACTTCAACTGGTAGAAGTAGCGGAGGAATGTCTCCTTTGGCGCGGAGGCGTTAAGGTAGGGGTAATGGACGGGGTCGAAGGTCGCTTCGGCCACGCCGAAGCCGCGGCCGTCGACGCCCTCGCCAGGCAGAATGCCCTTTTTCAGCGCGTGACGCCACAGCCACGTCCCCGGGTAGGGCATCGCAGGATAAAGCTCGAACTCCTCGATGTCGGAGCCGAGGTGCCTGGCGATGAACTCGGCCGTCCGGTCCATGTCCCGCACGGTCTCTCCCGGGAACCCCAGGAGTACGGATGCGACGACCTTGATCCCATGCCGGGCGAGCCTCGCCAGCGCCCTCGCGTTGTCCTTCACGGTGGTCCGCTTGTTCATCAGGCGCAGCACGTCGTCCGAGCCCGATTCCACCCCCATGCTCACGATGCCCGCGTTCATCCGGACCAGGGACTTGCAGAGGCCCTCGTCGACCTGGTCGCTGCGGACGGTGCAGAGGAACGACGCCTCGTCGGCGAGGCCGCTGGCGCGGAGCCGGGAGGCGATATCGGACAGCCGGCCCTTATCGGATGTGAAGAGGTCGTCGAGATAATTCAGGTTCGTGGCGCCCAAGTCCCGCCTCACCTGGAGAGCCTCGGCGACGACGTAGGCCGCGCCGTGGCGCCGGATCCTCCTCCAGAACCGCGTCGAGAAGCAGAACTTGCAGGCGTGCGGGCAACCGCGCGAGGAGAGCAGGGAGTGCGCCGTCGGATTCTCAACCGCGTGGGACCAATCCGCCCCCAGCATCGCCCGGTCCGGAAAAGGGATGGCGTCAAGGTCGGCTATCGGGGCGCGGGGGGCTTCGACCGTGACCCCGCCGGGCCCGTGCCGGCAGACGCCCCGGAGGCTCTTCAGGCCCTCTTTCCAGCGCCCGCCGCGCCTTTCGATCAATTCGAGCAGGCGGACGAAGGTCTCCTCGCCTTCGCCGAGCACCCCGGCGTCTGCCTCGGCGGGCAGGCAGGACGGCAAGGCCGATATGTGCGCGCCTCCGAGCACGATGGGGCCGCGGAAGTCCTTCCGGAGCTCCCGGCAGAGCTGCGCGGCCCACCGGAAGTTCTCCGTGATGGTCGAGATGCCGACGACGTCGGGGCCGGCGGACAGGATGCGGTCCCTCCCCTCGGCGTAGACGAAATCGGCCTTCTCCAGCCTTCGGCGGGCGTAGGCCGCGAGATAGCCGAGGCCCAGCGGCCAATAGAATACCTCAACCGGCTCCGACGGGATCAGGGCCTGGGTCAAGACGACGCGCATGGCGGTCCCATCTTATCAAATCGCGGCTCTGACCCTGCCGGCCTTCTCAACAATCCGCTGCTGTCTCCTTGGCAGAATCACCCCAAGGAGAAACCCCATGACCAACACCGCTCTACCAGTCCTCCCGGCCCTGACGAGCCGGCGTCAACGAGCGGTAGCGAGTAGTACAGAGCGGCATTGGGAAGTGCGTTGCCGTTCTGTGAGGGCAACCGCTGCCTGGAGGCGCAACCCACCGGCCGCGCGGACGTTCTTTCCTGGCTGATTGTGTTATCATACCGATGGCCAGCCCCCGAGGGGGCTGGCAATCGGAAGGCGCGGGGCGAGACAGCAGGGACTGGCGGACGGGGCGGACTGAAGAGCGGTAATCTTATCTACAACTTGAAGATGAAGCGCACATCCGTCAGCCGCATGGCGCTTTACAGCGATCTAGGCCGAGTCCGCCAGGCTCTCTCCCGGCCCGGCTGGACCCTGGAGGACGCCGAGACATTCGCGCACATGCACTATCTCGGGGCCGAGGCGCTCGACCATGCGGCGGAAAAATTGGGCTTGGCGGCCGGCCAGGTCATCTTGGATCTGGGCTCGGGCTTTGGCGGGACCGGCCGCTATCTCCACGCGCATTACGGCTGCGCGGCCGTCGGCATAGAACTGCAGCGGCCCATCGCCGCAGTCGCGGAAACGCTCAACGCCGAATACAACGCGCGCTGCGGCAGGCAGGCGGTCATGACCATCGTCGGCGATTTTCTCAAGGTGCCCTGGCGCCGCCAGTTCGCTCATGCCATCTCTTTGCTCGCCATCCTGCATGTGCCCCTGCCGCGCCGGGAAAGGCTATGGCAAAAGCTGCGCAGGCATCTTTTGCCCGGCGGCAGGATCTACATCGAGGATTTTTTCCAGAGGCATGAATTCAGCGCGCCGGAAGAAGACGCCCTGGACAGGATCGTATCCTGCCCGGGGCTGCCGACGAAAGGGGCGTATGCGGCGGCCTTGGAAAAGGCGGGCTTCGATGTCGAATTCGAGGATGTTTCCGTACTCTGGACGGATTTTGTCCGCGCCCGGGCGGAAGCTTACGGCAAGACGGAGGCGCCCAGCCCCGGCCTTCTGCTTTTCTATCAAACGATGAGCGGCCTATTCCAGGGGAAGAACCTGGGCGGCGCGAAGATTACCGCGACCAAAGGCGGAAACCAGCCATGACGCCGCGCAAGGCGCAGCGGAAGCCAAGCTAGGACTTGGCGGCCTGCTTCTGGATGCGACCTGCTTCCTCCACGCCCCAGCGTTTGAGATAGGCTCTGACGAGCTTGACCGCCGCGAATCCGTCGGCGACCTTGTGATTGGTGAAAAGCGGCAAGGGATGCCTGCCGAAGCCATGGGCCAGGACGAGGGAAAGCTCCTGGCCGTTCTGCGGAATCCGGATACGGGCGAAGTCGAGCCCCACATTCATTGCTGGGAATCCCATAAAATCATATAGTTCCCAACAGTCGCTGCATATTCAGGGAGGAAACGCAGTCATGAACAGAAATCCTGATTTCAAGGGCGTGCTATTGGCGGCTGCCGTCGCGATTTTCGCCGGCTGCGGCATTCCGACGATCAAGGACTATAGCCCCCAGGCCGTGCCCGCTCCCGCCGGGGCCCCTGCGCTGCGGGTCGCCGTGGCGCTGACGGACAACCAGTCCCCCACGCCCTCCGAGTCCGAGATGAACGAGAAGCTCGCGGACATCCGCGCGCAGCACAAGTCCGCCTTCGTCACGCCGGAGGTCAATGTCGTCGCGAACTATTCCACGAACAAGGGCTCCCCGATCGGTCCCGAGGCGCTCACGGAGATCCTCATCAAGGAGCTGCAGGCCACGGAGGCCTTCACCTCGGTCGAGAATGAAGGAGCCGGCCCGGCGGATGCCGTGGTCAAGCCGGTGCTCAAGACCTGCGTCTACACGATTTTCGGCAATACCCACTACGTTTTCGACCTTGAGATGCAGGTGTCGGTCACCAAGAAGGGCCGCAAGGTCATGGACAAGGGCTACGCCCGGCGCTGGCAGAACCTTGGCATGAACATCTTCAAGCAGCTCTACCAGGAGCTGCTGCCCGAGGTGATGAAAGAGATCCGCAACGACATCGTCGCCAGCCTGAAGCGGTAGCGGGCCTCCATGGAGACCTTCTTCCGGAAATCGGCGGTCTGCCTCATCGCAGGAGCCATGTCCGGATGCTTCGCCAGCAAGGACCTGCGCACCCTCGACCAGGAGATCGGGGCCAAGTCCCGCGCCGTCAGGGACATGGCCGCGGTTGAGAAGGTCCAGCCGGACAAGGCCCTGGCGCGCTACGAGGCTTTCCTGAAGGAGGAGGAGGACTTCAACAAGCCCCTGGCCTACTACCAGAGCCAGCTCAAGATGCAGCTCCGGCAGATGCAGGGGTCCAAGGTCCAGGTGCTGGGCGACCACGTCATCGCCGCTTTCCCATATCATTTCCACAAGCGCCTGCAGGCCGGCATCGAAGCCCGGCTCGGCGTCTCCAGGATTAAACTTGCCCAGGGAGACCTGGCGGGAGCCGAGCGCAGCGCGCGGGAGGCCATGACGCTACTCAACCGGCGCGCCCGCTCCAGGGTTTTCATCGCCCAGCAGACCCTGCCCGTGGCCGCGCAGATTTCGGCGGTCGCGAACAGGAGGCAGCGCCGGGGGGCGGCGCTCCTGGCTGATTCCGACCGCGAGTTCGCCCGCCTTTACCTCAAGGGGAAAGCCGCGGCCGCCCAGCGGGCCCGGGAGTCCGAGGTCGAGGCCGGCATCCCGGAGCAGATGGAGAGGATCGACGCATTCATCGCAAAGCTCAACCGGCAGCGCACGGTCGCCGCGGCGGTCGAGCTGGCCAGCGCCATCGGCCAGGTCGCGGGGAACTTTGACTTCGGGGACGCGGGGACGGCCGTGGCCGGTGCCGCGGCCGCGACGGCCGGGGGCGGATCCATCGTCCAAGGCGCCGCCATCGGAGCCATGTCGGCGTCCGCGACCGAGGTGTTCCTCGAGGGGCTCGACCCAGCGCAGTATCCCAGCCCGGTGCCCCAACTGCTCGACCCCGAGGAGAGCCGCGCTGCCCGCAGGATTCTGGGCCGGCTGGTCTCGTCGGCGGGGCGGCTCTCGGAAGACCCCGGGCTGCGCCAAGCCGGCAGCGACGCGCTCGCCGCGGCTGCAGAGGCCGCAGCTGCGGGACGCGCCGGGGAGTCTAAGCGCATGGAGGAGGTCGGGGAGCGTCTCGCCTCCGCTCTGGGCCGGCTGCGCGCGGCCGTGGCATCCCTTTAGCGCCGGCCTGGCGGGAAGTCCAGGCGACGCCTTACGGGTCGTTGTGGGTGCAGTCCACCAGGACGGTGCCGACGTCCTCTCCTTGGTGGACGTAGGCCCGGCCGCCCGAAAGGGTGAAACGGCCGGCGTGGGAATCTGCGGTGGTCAGGAGATGGACCCGGTCTTGCCAGCCATGCTGGGCGGTCCGCAGCCGCGGGATGCTGCTCATGTATCTGGGACCAGCTCGTCCAGGTTGCCAGTCCTCCCGGCCCTGGCGAGGCGGCGGGGGCGGCCGCTGCCTGGAGGGGGAACCTGCCTGGCGGGACAAGGTTCTTGCCGGCTCCGTGAAGGCAGGGGGGCCGGCAATCGGAAGGCGCGGGGCGAGACAGAAGGGACTGGCGGAGCGGGCGGCCCGGAGAGCGGTTGTTTCTCCAACTCGGCCTCACAGGGCCAGGTCCGCGGTGAGCACCCCTAGGAGGCTCTTGCCGTCCGGCCCGTAGACCGGGATGGAGCAGGTGACCATGAAGGCCTGCCCGCCCTCGGCGTCGTAGTAGGGGTCGCTCCAGACCGGCCCCTGCGCCCCTGCGGCGGCGCGCGTGTACCAGTCCGCGGCCGTGTAGTCGAAGCCGTCCTCGCCGATGGTCACGTCCACGAAGCGGCCGCCCCGGCGGTAGACGTAGGGCGCGGCCTTGGGGCCCTGGCCCGGGGCCACGGCGAAGCAGCTCCCCAGCAGGCGCGGGTTCCGGCCCAGGAAGGCCCGCAGCCGGGCCGGAGCCGCGGCCGCGGTCAGGGGCCGGCGCCGGACCTCGGCCGCGAAGCCGGACAAGGCCTTCTCCACGCGCGCCTTGGCCGCGGCCGAGGGCAGGTCCTGCCAGGACTCGTGGTAGTGGACCACCTGCCAGTCCCCCGCGACCCTCTGCCAGACCCAGGTCTCGGCGAGGAACTGCTCCGCGGCGCCTCCGGACTTGGCCTGGTTGCGCCCGGTGCCCCAGCCCAGCCACAGGGCGGAGTCCGGCCCCAGGACCTTGACCTGCGAGCCGCTCAAGCGTATGGACTGGGCCTTGAGCGGCTCGTAGGCCTTGCGGAAGAAGGGCAGGAGCGCGCTCCGGGAGAAGGGATAGGCGTTCAGGAAGAAGACGGCCTTCGGGTCCTGCGCCAGCGGGGCGAAGGCCGCGTCCACGTCGAGCTTCTCCGCCGCGGCGATCATGGCCTTCATCTTCTCCGTGACCTCCGCGGCGACGTCCGGCGCGGCGGGCGCTGCCGGAGCCGGTTCGCCGGCCGCGCTGAAGGCCCCCAAGCCCAGCAGGATGAGGCATCCTAATGAGGTCTTCTTGATCATGGTCCCCTCCCTGGAGAGGAGCCTATCATACCAAGAAACAGCCGGGCGGGAGGGCTGGGGCTGGCAGGGTGTCGAAAAAGCCTCCTCTGCGAGCGGCCCAGATAGCGAGAGCTGTCTGGGCCGCCACCGACCCGCGAAGCGGGGCGGCGGGACCGCTGGCGGTCGGCACGGGGATGGCGCCTTCGGCGCGAGTTCGATCCCGGGGTCGGCGCGCTGTCCGGACGGGACTGACAAAAATATTTGGGTTATTGGGCCTGGTTGCAGACAATCTCTGGCCGCATCCGCAGATAGCTTGTGACCCAGAGCTTTAGCGCCTTCGGTGTGCTAAGGCTACGAGTCTG
>JAQUNT010000138.1 GCA_028717525.1 Elusimicrobiota bacterium | reverse complement strand
AGGCGCAGTCCTCCTCGGCCCGCCCCGAGGTGTTGAGGCGGAAGAGCGTGCTCGGGGCGTCGGCGGAAGCGTGCTGGGGATAGTAGTAGTTGACCCCGAGGAAGTCCAGGGGCGCGGCGCGCAGCAGGGCCTCGGTCCGCTCCCAGCCCCGGGGCAGGAGCCCTTGGCGCCGGTAGAACGCGGCCACGTCCTCCGGGAACCGGCCGTGGAGCACGGGCCCGCTGAACCACCGGTTGAGCATCCCGTCGGCCAGCGCGGCCGCGCGCGCGTCCTCCGGGCGGGGGCTGGCCGGGCGGACCGGCGAGAGGTTGAGCGCGATGCCCACGGCCGCGCCCGGGCGCTCCCGGCGCACGGCCGCGCCGGCCAGGGCGTGGCCGCGCAGCAGGCCCTGCGCCGCGCGCAGGGCGCCGGCGTAGTCGCGGCCGCGGCAGGGGGGGTGCAGGCCGGTCACGTAGCCGTTGAGCACGCTCCAGGAGGGCTCGTTGACCGTGGCCCAGAGCCGCACCCGGTCGCCGTAGAGCCGCGCGCAGGCCGCGGCGTAGTCGGCGAAGCGCGCCGGCAGGTCCGGATTCTCCCAGCCCCCGGCCTCCCCGAGTTCGCGGGGCAGGTCCCAGTGGTAGAGGGTCGCGTTGGGCGCGATGCCCGCGGCCAGCAGGGCGTCGCAGAGCCGGTCGTAGAAGGCCGCGCCCTTCCCGTTGCGGCGGCCGCCGCCGCCGGGGAAGAGCCGGGGCCAGGAGATGGAGAGCCGGTAGCCGTTGTGGCCCAGCTCGGCCATGAGCCGGACGTCCTCGGCCCAGAGCCGGTAATGCCCGCAGGCCGGCTCCGGGGAGGCCCGGCCGAAGATGCGCTCCGGATGCTCCCGGCAGAACGCGTCCCAGACCGACTCGCCCCGGCCGTCCTCGGCCGCGGCGCCCTCGATCTGCAGGGCCGAAGTGGCGGAGCCCCAGACGAAGCCCGCGGGGAAGCGCCGCAGCCCGGGCATAATCCGGCTAGCCGGCCAGCAGGGCGCGCATCTCGGCGGCGCAGGGCGCCGCGGCCGGGCCCACCAGCACGTGAGCCACGCCGTCCTTCGGCCGCATGAGGCCGTAGGCCCCGGCCGCGGTCAGAGCGGCCTGGTCCAGGCGCGCCGGGTCCCGGAACTCCACGCGCAGGCGCGTGAAGGCGCAGGCCTCCACGGCGCGCAGGTTCTTGGCCCCGCCCAGCGCGGCCAGCAGGCGCTCGGCCATGAGCGCGGCCTGCGCGTCGCGCCGCGGCGCGGGCGCGGCCTCGGCGGCCGGGGCCGCCGCCGCGCCGGCGGGGGGCAGGTCCGCCTCCGGGCCCGCGCCCCTGATGTAGAGCTCCATGTCGGTCTTGAGGTTCTCGGAGCGGGTGCCGAAGACGGCCTGCACCGCGTCGCCGGACCTGACCACGCCGGCCGCGCCCAGGGACTTCAAGGCCGCCTGGTCCACCTTGGTGGCGTCCAGGACGCCGACGCGCAGGCGGGTGATGCAGGCGTCGAGGTGCTTGATGTTGGAGCGTCCGCCGAAGGCCAGGACCAAGCGGCGGGCGTGCTCTCCCACCGCGCCCTCGGCCACGGCCTCTTCGGCGGCCTCGCGGCCCGGGGTCTTGAGCTGGAAGGCGGCTATGGTCCAGCGGAACAGGGCGTAGTACGCGCCGGCGTAGAGGGGCCCGATGACCAGCACCAGCCAGGGCTTGGTGTCCTTGGCGAAGTAGAGGATGTAGTCGATGCAGCCCTGCGAGAAGGTGAAGCCCAGCTTGGCCCCCAGCAAGGAGAACAGGATCTGCGCGCCGCCGGCCAGCAGGGCGTGCAGGCCGTAGAGCGCGGGCGCCACGAACATGAAGGAGAATTCGATGGGCTCCGTGATGCCGGTCAGAAAGGACGTCAGCGCCGCCGAGACCATGATGCCGCCGATGCGCTTGCGGTGCTCCGGCTTGGCGGCGTGCCACATGGCGATGGCCGCGGCGGGCAGGCCCCACATCTTGAAGAGGTAGGCCCCGCCCAGGATGCCGGCCTGGGGATCGCCCGCGAAGAAGCGCGTGATGTCGCCGTGCACCACGGCCCCGGCCGAGTCCGTGAAGCTTCCGATCTCGAAGAAGAAGGGCACGTTCCAGATGTGGTGCAGGCCGAACGGGATGAGCAGGCGCTCGACCACGCCGTAGACCGCGACCGCCAGGGTCGGGTTGCCGTAGGCGGCGTATTCGGAGAAGGCCCGGATGCCGCGGCCGATGGGAGGCCAGACGTAGCTGAGCCCGATGCCCAGGAAGACGGCGGCCAGGGCGGTCACGATGGGGACGAAGCGCTTGCCCGCGAAGAAGCCCAGGTAGGGGGGCAGCTCGATGCGGTAGTAGCGCTTGAAGAGGCCCGCCGCCACGGCGCCCATGAGGATGCCTCCGAAGACCCCGGTGTCGATGGACTTGATGCCCATGATGGGCTTGACGTCCACGCCGTGGCGCGCCGCGAGCAGGCCCATGGTCGCCAGGAGGACCGCGTAGCCCACCACCGCGGACATGGAGGCCACGCCGTCGTTGTCCGCCAGCCCCAAAGCGACGCCGATGGCGAAGAAGACCGGCAGGTTCCCGAAGATGACCCCGCCGGCCTCCTTCATGATGGAGGAGAGCAGGTCCGGCATCCAGGAGAAGCCCGCGCTGCCCACGCCGAGCAGGATGCCCGCCACCGGCAGGACCGCGACCGGCAGCATGAGCGCCTTGCCGATCTTCTGCAGGAGCCCGAAGGCGTTCTTGAAGATGCTCATGCCGCCTCCTCCTGCCGTCCGACCAAGACGCGCACCTCGGCGGCCGAGCCCAAAGCCGCGGCCCGGTCGGCCAGCTCCTGGCACGCGGCGTAGTCGGCGCGCCGCACCGCGGCCTTGACCGCGGGCACGGCCGGAGGGCTCACGCTGAGCTCCTCGACCCCCAGCCCGATGAGCAGGGGGATGGCCTGGAGGTCCCCGGCCGCGCCGCCGCAGACCGCCACGCCGCGGCCGTGGACGCGGGCGCCCTCTACCGTGCGCTGGATCATGAGCAGGACCGCGGGGTCGAGGGCGTCGACGCGCGCGGCCATCTTGGGATTGCCGCGGTCCATGGCCAAGGTGTACTGGGTGAGGTCGTTGGTCCCGATGGAGAAGAAGGCCGCCTCGCGCGCCAGATGCGCGCTCAGCAGGGCCGCGGAGGGGACCTCGATCATGACCCCGCAGGGGAGGGGCGGGACGGCGAGGAGCTTGGCCTCCTCGTCGAGGATATCCTTGGCCGCGCGGAACTCGGCCAGGTTGGCGACCATGGGGAACATGACCCGGATCCGGTTCTCCGGGCCGGAGGCGCGCAGCAGGGCCCGCAGCTGGGTGCGCAAAAGCTCCGGCCGCTCCAGGAGCAGGCGGATGCCGCGCTCGCCCAGGAAGGGGTTGTCCTCCTTGGCCATGGCCAGGTAGGGCAGGCGCTTGTCGCCGCCCACGTCCAGGGCCCGGATGATGACTTCGTCGCGCGGGAAGGCCGCGGCGATGGCCGCGTAGGCCGCGCGCTGCTCCTCCTCGCCGGGGGCCTGCTCGCGCCCCAGGAAGAGGAACTCGGAGCGGCACAGCCCCACGCCTTCCGCGCCCAGGCGCGCGGCGGCTTCGGCGTCGGCGGCCTGGCCCACGTTGGCCGCGACCCGCACGCGGCGGCCGTCCTTGGTGCGCGCCTCCTCGCGGGCGGCGGCCAGCTCAACGGTCCGGCGCCGGCGCGCGGCGTCCTGGGCGGCCCGGGCCTGGTCGGTCTCCGCGGGCGTGGGCGCGGAGAGCAAGAAGCCGTGGTCCGCGTCCAGGATGAGAGGCGCGCCGTCCGGTATGGCCAGCACGGCGGGCGGCAAGGCGGCCAAGGCCGGCAGTTCCAGGGCCCGGCAGAGGATGGCGACGTGGGAGGTGCCGCCCCCGCCCACGGTGGCGGCGCCGCGGACCAAGGACCGGTCCAGGGCGGCCGCGTCCGAGGGCGAGAGGTCCTCGGCGATCAGGATGCAGTCCGGGGGCAGCCGGCGGACCTGCGGCGCCGCGCCCGTGAGCAGGCGCAGCACGCGCCAGCCCGCATCCTTGATGTCCGCGGCCCGGCCGGCCAGGAGTTCGTTGTTGAGGCGGCTCAGGCGGCCGGCGTAGTCCTGGTAGGCGCACTTCCAGGCGGCGGCCGCGCCGGCGCCCTTGGCCAGGGCCGCCTCGGCCAGAGCCAGGAGCTCGGGGTCGTCGAGCAGTTCGCGGTGGGCCCCGAAGATGGCGGCCTTGGCGGCCGCGTGCTCCGCCGCGAAGCGCGTCTGCAGGGCCTCCAGCTCGGCCTTGGCCGACTCCAGGGCGCGGGACAGGCGCGCGCGCGCCGCGGCCGGGTCCTCGTCGACCTCCACGACCTCGGCCTCGGCGCGCCGGAACTGGCAGGCCTGGCCCACGGCCAGGCCGGGCGAGGCGCAGACCCCGCCCCAAGCGCGCGGGTCCTGGGGCTGGGCCGGAGCCGGCTGGGGCTTCGGCGGCGGGGCCGCCTCGCCCGGGGCGTCGAGGCTGCCCGCCACGAGGCGGGCCAGGGAGTCCACGGCCTGGCGGGCGTCCGGCCCCTCGGCCGACAGGATGATCTTGTCGCCCTGCTTGACGTTGAGGCTCATGATGGAGACCAGGCTCTTGGCGTTGGCCTCGGCGCCGTCGCGCCGGACCTTCACGGCGCTGCGGAAGCGCTTGGCCTCCCGGGCCAGGAGCGCGGCCGGCCGGGCGTGCAGGCCCGTGGGGTTCTCGATGAGGATGGCGTCGGAGCTGGCCTGGCTGCCGCCCGCGGCCGGCGCCTCCGGGGCCGCGGAGCGCAAAGAGACTTCCAGCGCCACGGACCGGCCGGCCTGGACGTCCCCGTCGGGATGGGTCAGGGCGACGACGCGGTCCACGTTGGTCACCAGGAGCTGGGTGAGCAGGCTCTTGGCCCGCCGCGCCACCGGGTCGGCCGCGAAGCGCAGCAGCTCCTGGCCGGCCGCGACCCGGTCGCCGGCGCGGACCTTGAGCTCGAAGCCCTCGCCCTTGAGCTGGACGGTGTCCACGCCCACGTGGATCATGAGCTCCAGGCCCTCGTCGCCGCGCAAAGTCAGGGCGTGTCCGGAGGCGTGCGCGTGGAGCACCTCGCCCGCGCAGGGGGCCAGGACCACGGAACTGGTGGGGTCGATGGATACCCCGTCGCCCACCACGCGCTGGGCGAAGACCGGGTCCGGGACCTGGTCCAGGGGCACGATGCGCCCGTCCAGGGGCGCCAGGAGGCGCAGGGTCGCAGGCCGGTCGGTCTGTGGGTTCATGGTCCGCCTCGCTGCCAGGGGGATGGCCTCGTAGGATGCTATGATATCAGGAAAGATGCTGGGCGGGAAAGGGCTGTCCCTGGGAATCCTCTCTGCGGTCCTCTGGTCGGGCGCGCTGCCGGCCCGCGGCCAGGAGGACGGGCGGCCCCGCCGCAGGGAGCCCGTCGCGCCCGCCCGGGTCTGGTCGCAGTGGAACCAGCCCCCGGGCTCGGTCTACAACCCCAACTGGGTCAACCGCCCGCCGCAGCCGGCGCCGCACGTCCCGCCGCAGCCGGCTGCGACCCCGGTCATCGCGCAGCCCCACACGCCGGCGCCGCGGCCCGAGACCGGGACCGAGCCGTCCGCGGCCCCCGCCCCGCAGGCTGGCGACGATTTCATCTACCGCGGCCCCCGCCGGCCGCCCGAGTTCGTGGACTTCAGCGACGAGTTCGCGGAGATCGTGACCAAGTACGTGCACGCGCAGGCCCGCCGGAACAACGGCGCCTTCGTGATCAAGGACGACAAGGACGGGGCCTACCACTACCTGAGGCTGTCGCGCATCTACCCGGACCGCATCACCAGGGTCTCGCCCACCGAGGTGTTCGGCTGCGTGGAGTTCACGGGCATCCGCGGCAGCCGCGGCGCCTACGACCTGGACTTCTACCTGACCAACGCGGACTGGTCCTGGAAGGTGTCCAAGCTCCTCATCCACGAGGTGGACGGGCAGGCCCGCTTCCATTATACGAGGGAACACGTGGCCGTGGCCCTGGCCGCGCCGTCCGGGCCGGGCCCGGCCGCCGCTCCCGCGCCCAGCGCCCCGGCCCGGCTCAAGGCTTCGGCGGCCTTCCACTGGGCTGCGGGCGCCGCGGCCGGCGAGCTGCGCCCCGGCGAGCCGGCCCAGCTGCTGGTCACGGTGGCCAACGCCGGGCCCGGCCCGGCCTACGCGGTGCGCCTGGTGCCGTCCTTGCTCGGCGACGTGCCGGGCCTGGGTCTGCCCGGAGAGGTCGCGCTGGGGGACATCCCGGCCGGCGCCTCGACCTCGGCCGCGGTGGCCCTGGCCGGCTCCTGGGAGCTGCGCACGCAAAAGGCGCGCCTGAAGGTCTCGGTCCAGGAAGCCAACGGCTTCGACGCGGACCCGCTCGGCGTG
>JAQUNT010000137.1 GCA_028717525.1 Elusimicrobiota bacterium | reverse complement strand
CCCTCCGCCAAAGAGAGGCGCGCGTCCCCGGGGATCACGGAGACCCGGGCCGGGCTCTCGTCCAAGTAGGTGAAGAACTTCCGCGCCACCGCCTCGAGGGCGGGGTCGAGCTCGTAGAAATCGAACTCCTGTCCGCGGCGCCCGAACGCGGCGCAGGCGCCGGCGCCCAATCCCACCACCGCCACTCGCGCCGCCCGCGGCCCGAACTCGGAGAAGACCTCGCCGATCGGCGAATGCGGATGGTAGTAGGCCACGGGCTGGCGCGCCCCAGCCGGGTCCAGGGACTGCACCCCATGGATGGTGCGGCCGTGGAACAGGATCCGCCAGCCCCGGGCGGAGGTCACCCGATAGAATCCGTAGAAGTCGCGCATGCGGAAAAGCAGCGCGGCGGACGGCCCCGCCGCGTAGGCCCCGCAGCAGGCCAAGCCGGCCAGGACCGCGGCCCAGCGCCAGCGCCGCAGGCCGCTGGCGGACCGCTCGCGCCGCCATAGACCCGCGGCGCAGAAAGCCAGGGCCACGAGCGCCTCGACGTTGGGCGAGGCGACATCACGGCCCAAGGCGGGCACGATGACGCTGACCAGCAGCCCGCCCAGCCACCCCCCCAGGGCCACCCAGAGGTAGAACCGGGGCAGGCGCGCGGCTTCCGGCCGGCTCTCGGCCAAGGACCCGTGGCAGGCCAGACAGACCGCGAAGAGGCCGGCCAAGATGAGCACGGACTTGGAGACCAAGAGGAAATGCCTTTGCGCGAACCACGGCTCCGGTCCGTGACGCAGCGCCTCCAGGCCGAAGGCGGTCCCCACCAAAATGACCAGGCCGCCGCCGATGAGCAGCCCGGCGGGCCGGTCCGGGAACCAAGGCCGCGATCTGAAAGCCAGGACCAGAGTGGCCAAATAGACGGCCAGGGGCAGGACCCAGACCAAGGGCACGGCGGCCAGGTCCATGCCCAGGAGGTTCGCGGCGCAGAGCAAGGCCGCGTTGGGTCCCAGGGAGAGCGGCAGCCACAAGATGACATCGCCCCGTCCGGCCGGCTCGGCTCGGCTTCGGGGCTCCTCGCGCTTGGCCGTCCCGGGCGCGCACGCGGCCAGGAGCACGGCATAGGCCCCGAACCCCGCGGCCAACAGCCGGGCCTGCCATTCCAGCGGGATATTCGGCTCCACCAGGATGGGATAGGCGAAAAGCGCCGCGAAGGCCCCGGCGTTGGAGTACGAGAAAAGGAAGGCCGGGTCGGAACAGCCGCGGAGCCTCAGCCACTCCTGGATGACGGGAGTCGTGGCGGCCAGCACCAGGAACGGCGGCCCGGTCTTTGCCAGCAAGGCCAGCAAGAGCCGGACGAAGGGCGTGCCCGCCGGCGCCGCGGCGGGCTGGGCCCAGGACCACGCCAGCGCCGCGGCCGCCGCCAAAAGGTGAAGCCGAGGAGACTCGGCCGCCCGCAGCCCGTAAGCGTAGCCGACGAAGAGCAAGCCCTGGAAGAACATGAGGGCCGTGGTCCAGACGCCGGCCCCGCCGCCGAAGAGAGGCAGCAGGGCCTTGGCGGCCAGGAGTTCCAGAAGGAAGAGCAGCAGCGAGCCCAGGAAGGCGGCGGACTTGAAGAGGGTCAGATCTCCGGCCATTCGTACGAGGAGCGGTGCGCGCCGCAGGCCTCGGCGTAGTCGATGAACTTGGCGTAGAAGGGGTGGCGCCCGATGGTGGCGGAGTTCCCGATCACGACGAGCAGCCGCCGCGCCCGGGTCATGGCCACGTTCATGCGCCGCACGTCGGACAGGAAGCCCACCGCGCCGGCCTCGTTGTCGCGCACCAAGGACACGATGGTGACCTCCTTCTCCCGGCCCTGGAAGCCGTCCACCGAGCCGATCTCCAGGCCCGGGATGCGCGTCAGGGACTTGAGCAGCTTGACCTGCGCCACGTAGGGGGCGATGAGGGCGATCTGCCGGGGCGCGACCCCCGCGGCCAGCACCTTCTCCAGGAGGCGCAGGGCGAGCTTGGCTTCGCCCAGGTTCTCGCGGCTCTCCAGCAGCTCGTTCCAGGACTCGGAGAAGCCCGCGCCGGCGGTGTCCACGAAGGTCAGGGGCGCGGAGGTCAGGTCCGTGGCCTCGACTCCGGGGAGCTCCGCCGCCGTGTGCGCGGCCACCGACTCGTGCGCGATGAGCTTGCCCGCGTAGAACTGCTGCGAGGAGAAGCGCATGATGGTCTCGTGCATGCGGTACTGCACGCGCAGCAAAGACTGCAGGGGGCCGGGCAGGATGTCCTTCAGGCGGTCGAAGAGAGTGGTGGCGAGGCCCTGCGCCGCGGCCTCCTGGGAGTAGATGGTGGGCGGCAGCTGCATGGAGTCGCCGGCGAAGACCGCGCGGTCGCCCATGGTCAGCGGGACCCAGGACAGCGGCTCGGTCGCCTGGGAGGCCTCGTCGAGCGCCACCAGGTCGAAGCCGCCCTTGACCAGGCCGCGCGAGAGCCCGCCGTGCGTGGAGAGCACGACCTGGGCCCCGGCGATGATGCGCCGCATGATGTCGGCTTCGATGTCGCGGGCCTGGCGCCAGAGCTTGGCGATCTCGCGGTCGCGCTCCTGGCGCTCCTCGTAGCCCAGTTGGCCGCGGCCGAAACGAGAACGTCTCTTGACGAGACGTTCTCGCCAGGCGTCGAGTTCGGCCACCTCCTGGTAGCCGGGGTCCTCCTCCACCAGCGCGGAGAGGTTGGCGTGGCGCAGCGACTCCAAGGTGCGGGCCGGGTGGCCCAGGCGCACCAGGCGCAGGCCCGAGCCCTGCAGCTTCTCGAGGATGTTGTCCACCGCGATGTTGGACGGGGCGGTGGCCAGGACGCGCTCGCCCGCGCCCGCGGCCTGGCGGATGATCTCCACGAGCACCGTGGTCTTGCCCGTCCCGGGAGGTCCGTGCACCAGGGCGGCGTCGGACGCCGCCAGGCAGCGCCGGACCGCCTCCTGCTGGAACTCGTTCAAGGACTCGTTGCGGAGGCGCAGTTTGCGCGTCCGGCGCCGGTCGGGAGCCGTCTCCCCCAGAAAGATCTCGCGCAGGACCGCGGTGCGGTTCTTGCGCGCGTCCCCCGCCGTGGCCAGGGCCTTCTTCATGCGGCGGTAGGTGGCGTCCGAGCCGAGCAGGTCGACCTGGCAGAGGCCGCGGCCGAGCTGGGCCGGCTCGGGCCCGTTCAGGGCGATGGTGGCCCGATACTCGTCGACCTTGTAGAAGGTCCCCTCGCAATCCTCGGGCCGGCTGCCCGGCGGGAAGGTCAGCAGGGCGTTGTCGCCCTGGCTCATGGCGTGGAAGGGGGCGAGGTCCTCGCCCCGGGGCTCGCGCGAGAGGGTGACCAAGGGCATGCCGCCCAAGCCCGTGCCCACGCCCTCGATGAGCAGGCCGGTCACGGTCTTGCCCAGGGCCTCGCGCGTGGACAGCGGGAAGCGCTTGAGCTCGCGGAGGTTCTCCTGCTTCTCGGCGAGGCGCTCCATCTCCAGGAGCCTGAGCAGCTTGTCGAAGTGTTCCCGGCCGGCCATGGCGGAGCTATCTTAGCATTTGGCGTGCATCGGCTCCCGCGCGCGCAGTCCGCACGGCGCCCTATTTCATATACTGGACCGATGCGATGGAGCCAGCCCCTGCGCGGCCTGCTGCGGCCCGCGCCCCCGGGCTCGGGCGACTTCAGCCAGGACCTGGACCGCTTCCTGCCCGGCAACCGCCTGGAGCTGCTCGGCGGCGGCGAGGCCTTCCGCTCCATGGGAGCGGCCATCGACTCGGCGCGCCGCTGCGTGCACCTGGAGACCTACATCTTCAGCAGCGACGCGGCCGGCCGGGAGTTCGGCCGCCGGCTCATGGAGAAGGCCCGCCAAGGCGTGAGCGTCCGCCTCATCTTCGACTCCGTGGGCTCGCTGGACCTGGACCCGGCCTTCCTGGACCGCCTGGTCGGCGCGGGGGTGCGCGTGCTGGAGTACCACCCCCTGGCGCCCTGGCGCGCGCGCTGGGCCTGGTCCCGGCGCGACCACCGCAAGATCCTGGTGGTGGACGGCCGCGCGGCCTTCGCCGGCGGCATGAACATCTCCCAGGACCAGGTCCCGCTGGAGGAGGGCGGCGCGGGCTGGAACGACCTGCACCTGCGCGTGGAGGGCCCGGCGGTCCACGAGCTGGACCGGCTCTTCCGCGCGGTCTGGTTCAAGGAGACCAAGGAGTGGTTCCCCCTCGACGAGGCCGGGCCGGAGCGCCCCGGGGACTGCTGGGTCTGGGTGGCGGCCAACCAGGAGTTCCTGCACCGCCACCTCATCCGGCGGGCCTACCTCAACGCCCTGCGCGCGGCGCGCGAGGAGGTGTGCATCGCCAACGCCTACTTCCTGCCCGACCACGGCATGCGGCGGGCCCTGGCCGCGGCCGCGCGGCGCGGGGTCTCGGTGCGCATCCTGGTGCCGGGCCGCTCGGACCACCCCTCGGTGTGGAAGGCGGGCCGGCGCAGCTACGACTTCCTGCTGCGCAGCGGGGTGCGCCTCTTCGAGTGGGGGCGCTCCATCCTGCACGCCAAGACCGCGGTGGTGGACGGCGTCTGGTGCACGGCCGGCTCCTACAACATGGACCACCGCAGCCTGCGCCACAACCTGGAGGTCAACCTGCACGTGCTCGACCCGGGTCTGGCCGGCCAGATGAAGCGGAAGTTCGAGGCGGACCTGGCCTCGGCGCGGGAGCTGCGCCTGGCGGAGTGGCGCGCCCGGCCCTGGAGCGAGAAGCTGCGCGAGGAGTTCTGGTATCAGTTCCGGCACTTCTTCTGACGAAGCCGGTCAGCTCCCCGGCTTCGCGAAGAAGGGGTTCTTGAGGTAGGGCGGGCGCTCCGGTTTGCGCTCCGTCTTGCGCAGCTCCATCTCCCGCACCAGGATCGCCGGCGCCACGATGGAGGCCGGGACCGCGGTGCGGCCGCTGGAGCCGTGCAGGAAGTTGAACACGTACATCTCCTGCGAGGCGGCCACGATGTCGCGCAGAGGCCGGAACCCGGCGCCCACGAACTCCACCCCGGTCACCGCCTCCTCGCGGCCGTCCGCCGCGTACACCTTGTAGGCCCGGACCGGGGTCAGGCCCCCCATCTCGCGCACCACGATGCCGTAGTCGAGCTCCAGCTCCCGGCACATCGCGCGCAGCCGGTCCTTGAGCTCGGCCCGCGGCACGGGATTCTCCGCGGTCACGAAGAGGCTGCCCATCCGCCCCGACGGCTCGCCGAAGAAAGCGGAACGCCCGTGGCCGTTGGAGCGCGCGAACCCGCGGATGGGCGCGCGGCTCATGTAGAGGTCGACCAGCCTGCCCTTGCGCACCAGCTCCAGGCGCTGGGCCGGCACGCCCTCGTCGTCGAAGTCGTAATGGCCGTAGAGCGGCACGCCCTCGTAGCTCTCCCGGAGCGGGTCGTCGACGAAGCTCAGCCCGGGCACGGCCACGCGCATGCCCAGGCGGCTGACGAAGGGCGGCGGGTCGTAGACGTGGTTGCTCTCGTCCTCCGCCCAGCTGCCCCGCGGGTTGGAGATGTTGTCGACCAGCTGCACGTCGAAGAACTCCGCCGCGGCCTCGTCCTCGAAGAGCACCGGCCCCACGTAGGCCTCCACGGTCGAGCCTTGCACCACGTCGGCCACTCCCCGAGCGAAGCGCCGCGCCTCGGCGAGGAGCTCCGCCTGCGCCGGCACGTCGGACCAGGATGGGTAGTGCAGGCCCTCCGTGTCTCCGAAGCGCAAGCCCTTGCGGTCCTGCGTGTTGACGCTGATCTCGATGTCGATCTGGGTGTGCGAGCCGCGCAGCGCGGTGCCTTCGCTGTTGAGGAACCTCTTGGTCCCGCTGATGAAGCTCAGGTCCACCCGCGAGTCCTGGATGTCGGGGAAGTCCCGGAAGACCGCGGAGAGCTCCCGCACCCGCCGCTCCCAGAGCCCGCGGTCGATGGGCGTCCAGGCCCGGGCGTCGAAGCGTTCCACCGGCGCCTCGCGGGAGAAGTCCGGCTGGGATTCCGCGTCCTGGTGCTTCTCGCGGAAGGCCTTCTTCTTGGCCAGGCACTCCAGGGCGTTCTTGTAGGTCTGGTCGGTCAGCGACCAGAGGGCGAAGCGCAGGCTGTCGTAATCATCGTCGAAGGAGGCGTTGGCCAGGCCCGACCCTCCCGAGCCGAAGCCGGCGGGCACGAAGTTGGTGTTGTCGAAGGAGTAGTCCCCCACCCGGACCTGCACCCGCGCCTCCCGGAAGGGACCGACCTGGCTGCCCTCCAGGGCGCCGAAGCCGGCGCTGATGAAGGCGCGCGTGCCTTCCCTGACCGTATAGCCCAGATAATACGGCCCGGGCAGCTCGTCCACCTGCGGTATCGGAAATCCCGCAGGTGCCTGCCGGACGGATTCCATTACGGCAGGCATGCGCAGACGGCGCAGGTTGCGGGACATCTCGTCGTTCATGGCCCGGAAGACGACGTCCTGGGCG
>JAQUNT010000136.1 GCA_028717525.1 Elusimicrobiota bacterium | reverse complement strand
GCCTTGGTCTGGGCCGAGCCGCCCACGCGCGAGACGGACAGCCCCACGTTGACCGCGGGCCTGACCCCGGAGTAGAACAGGCCCGTCTCCAGGTAGATCTGCCCGTCCGTGATGGAGATGACGTTGGTGGGGATGTAGGCCGACACGTCGCCGGCCTGGGTCTCGATGATGGGCAGGGCCGTCAGCGATCCGCCGCCGTTCTTCTCGGAGAGCGCGCAGGCCCGCTCCAGCAGGCGCGAATGCAGGTAGAAGACGTCGCCCGGATAGGCTTCCCGCCCCGGCGGGCGGCGCAGCAGCAGCGAGAGCTGGCGGTAGGCCTGGGCGTGCTTGGAGAGGTCGTCGTAGACCACCAGCACGTCCTTGCCCGCGGCCAGGAACTCCTCGCCCATGGCGCAGCCCGCGTAGGGCGCGATGTAGAGGAGCGGCGCGGGGTCGGCGGCCCCGGCGCAGACCACGATCGAGTACTCCATCGCGCCATGATCCTCGAGGGTTCTGACGACCTGCGCGACCGTGGACTGCTTCTGCCCGATGGCCACGTAGATGCAGATCGGCCGCTTGGGGGAGTTCTTCTGGTTGATGATGGCGTCTATGGCGATGGCGGTCTTGCCGGTCTGCCGGTCGCCGATGATGAGCTCGCGCTGGCCGCGGCCGATGGGGATCATGGCGTCGATGGCCTTCAAGCCCGTCTGCATGGGCGACTGGACCGGGGTGCGCTCGACCACGCCCGGCGCCACGAGCTCGATGGGGCGGGTCTTCTGGGTCTTGATGGGGCCCTTGCCGTCGAGCGGGGCGCCCAGGGGGCTGACCACCCGGCCGACCATGGCCTCGCCCACGGGCACGGACATGACCTTGCCGGTGCGGCGCACCGGGTCGCCCTCGTGGATGAGGTGGTCCGGCCCCAGCAGCACGCAGCCGACGTTCTCGGCCTCGAGGTTCAGGACCATCCCCACCACGCCGTGGGGCAGTTCCAGGAGCTCTCCGGCCATGGCCTGCTCCAGGCCGTAGACCCGGGCGATGCCGTCGCCCACCTGCAGCACCGCCCCTTCCTCCTGGAGGCGCGCCGTCTGCCCCCAGGCCTGCAGGCGGGACTTGATGACGGCGGTGATCTCTTCTGGTCTAATCGCCACGGATGGCCTCCTTGAGACTCTGCAGCTGCCCGCGCAGGCTCCGGTCCAGGACCCAGTCCCCCAGGCGCACGGACACGCCTCCCAAAAGCTCCGGGTCCTCCTCGCACTGCAGCTCCACCTCGGTCCCGGCGAACGCCTCCAGGCTCCGGCGCAGGCGCGCGCGGTCCGCTTCGGATAGGGGACGCGCCGAGCGCGCTCGCGCGCGCACCACCCCGCGCGCCTGCAGCATGAGCCGGTCGAAATCCGCCGCCGCCTGCGCCAGCAGGCCGAAGCGCTTCTTCTCGATGAGGTACTCCAGGAAATCCGCGGTCAAGGGCGCGGCGGCGCCGCGCAGGCTCTCCCGGACCAGCCCCTTCTTCTGGCCCGCGGGCACGCGCGGGTCGCGCAGCAGCGGCAGGGCCCCGGCCAGGGCGCCGGAGCAGGCGGCGAGGTCGGCCGCGACCGCTGTTTCTTCCTTACGAGCGACCGCACAGGCGAAGAGCGCCCGCGCGTAGCGGCCGGCCAGGATGCGCTCCGCGCTGGTCACTGCCGGCGGACCCCCTTGGAGATGTCCTTCATGAAGTCGTCGAGCACGGCCTTCTCCACGGCCGGGTCCACCGAACGGCGCAACAGCCGTTCGGCGGCCAGCACCGAGAGGTCCGCCACCTCGCGGCGCAGCTCGCCGACGAGGCGCTCCTTCTCGCGCCCCAGCTCCGCGGAGGTCTTCTCGCGCAGCTTGCGGGTCTCATCCTCCGCCGCGGCCCGGAACTGCGCCAGCAGCGCCTCCCCCTCCCGGGCGGCCCGGTCCAGGACCTCCTGCCGCTGCGTCTGGGACGCGGCGAGGTAGGCGGCGACCTCGTTCTTGATGCGCTCGGCCTCCTCGCGCGCTTCCGCCGCCCGCGCCGCCTGCGCCTTGAGGTGCACCTCGCGCTCCTCGAGAGCCGTCAGCAGAGGCCCCCAGACGAAACGCTTGAGCACGGCCACCAGCGCCAGGAAGGTGACGATGGTCCAGAACATCAGCCCCGGGTCCGGGGACACCAGCTTGTCCATCTCAGAGCTCCTGTCCGGCCCGGCTCAGTGCGCCGCCTGGGCTTCCGCCGCCGCCGGCGCCCGGTTCGCCGCTGCGGCGCCCACGCCGTCGTTGAGCTTCAGCACGCCCAGGAAGCAGGCGACCAAGGCCAGCAATCCGAGGCCCTCGATCATGGCCGCGGGGATGATCATCATGGTCTGCAGGGTCCCCGCCGCCTCCGGCTGGCGCGCGGTGCCCTCCAGAGCCGAGCTGGCCAGCTTGCCGATGCCGAGCCCGGCGCCGATGAGGCAGCCCGCCATGCTGAGTCCGAGTCCGATGTAACCGAATCCTAGGTAGTCCATTGTCTCTCCTTTGCACTCAATGCGGATGTACCGCCATGCCCACGAACACGGCGGTCAGCAGGGTGAAGATGTAGGCCTGGATGACGGCCACCAGCAGGTCCAAAGAGTAGACGAACAGGGCCAGGCCCACGGCCACGGGGGCCACTCCCCCCAGAGCCACGCCCTTCCCGAACTGGGCGAAGACGAAGATCATGCACAGGAAAGCCAAGGACACGATGTGCCCGGAGAAGATGTTGGCGAAAAGGCGGATGCAGAGGGCCACGCACTTGGCGCACAGGCCGATGATCTCGATGACGTAGAGGAGCGGTACCAGCAGCGGGCTGAGCCACCAGATCCAGGGCAACCCGCCGGGCACCAGCTGCTTGAAATGCGCGGCGAGCCCGAACTTGCGGATGCCGGCGAAGTGGATCAGGACGAAGGTGCTCAGGGCCAGAGCCGCGGTGACCGAGACGTTGCCGGTCACGGCCGCGGACCCCGGCAGCAGGCCCCACAGGTTGCAGGCCAGGATGAAGAAGAATAGGGTCAGGAAATACGGCAGGAAGGCGTCGGCGTCATGGCCGAAGATGGGCCTCACGATGGCGTTGCGGATGTAGAGCACGATCGCCTCGACCGCCGTGCGCCACAGGCGCGCGGCGCCGGAGCGGCCCCGCGCCGCGGCCAGCAGCCCCAGGAGCAGCAGGCCGGCCACGGCCCACAGAGTGACCGAGTGCTTGGACACGGCCAAGGTGAAGCCGCCCGTGGTGAACAGGGCGAAGTAGGCGTGGTCGAGGAGGTGGTGCGCGAGGACCTCTTCGAAGTTCATCGCAAAGGCACCCGCGCCAACTCCAGGGGCAGCAGGAGCGCGATGCCCAGGCCGTAGCCCGCCAGCAAGGCCGGGGCGCTAGCCGCGGGCGCGCGCAGGCACCAGAGCATCAGGCCGATGAGCACCGCCGCGCGGCTGCCCAGCCCGGACCAGAAGGTCCACCAGAAGGCCCGGGGCGAGACCTGCCGGGCCGCCAGCAGGGCCGCGGCTCCCAACGAAGCCAGGGCCCAGGCCGTGGCCAGGCCGCAGGCCGCGCCGCGGCCCGCGGCCCCGGGCCAAAGGCATAGCGCGCCGGCCGCGGCGACCGCGGCCAGAAGGCCGGCGGGCAGCGCGGCCTTAGCGGTCGTTTTTGCCAACTCTCGATAATTTAACGATTTTATAAAGCGCAAGCGCGCTCCCGGCCACCGCGCCCAGGACTGCCAGCCAAGGCTCCGTGCCGCAGACCGAGTCCAGCCAGTAGCCGCCCCCGAGTCCGACCAGCACCGTAGCGGCCAGTTCGGTGCCCGCAGCCAGGGCATTCATGCGCGATGATGCGGGAAGATTCTATGAATTATACGCCTCCTCCTGTCAATGACGGGCGCCGTCCGTAAGGAACTCCGTCCGGACGGCACCGGCGGAACCTCCGATACCGCCGGCGCCGTCCGTAAGGAACTCCGTCCGGACGGCACCGGCGGAACCTCCGATTTGTTGTATACTTCTCGTCTCGCTATGGCCGAGACGCGCCGCGCCCTGCCCAGGATACTGCTCGCCGACGACGAGCCCGACCTCCTGGCCCTGATGAAGGAGACCCTGGAGCGCCAGGGCTTCGAGGTAAGCACGGCCCTGGACGGCCAGGAAGCCCTGGCCGCCATCCGCCAGGCTCCCCCGGACATCGCGGTCCTGGACCTCATCATGCCGCGCTGCGACGGCTTCACCGTCTGCCGGGAGCTGCGCAAGGACCCGCTCTTCGCCCACCTGCCCATCATCATCCTCTCCGCCGCCGGCTCCCGCGACAGCCGCATCGAGGGCCTCGACCTGGGCGTCGACGATTTCATCACCAAGTCCGTGGACAGCCGGGAGCTCCTGGCCCGCATCCGCATGATCCTCAAGCGCTCCCGGCAGGGCCTCGACGCCAACCCCCTGCCGCGCCTGCCCGGCAACCTCTCCATCGAGTCGCGCATCGAGGACGCCTTGAGCCAGGGCCGCCCCCTGGCCGTGCTCTACGTGGACCTCGACCAGTTCAAGGCCTACAACGACTGCTACGGCTACGACGCGGGCGACCGCGTCCTGCGCACTTTAGCCGACATCCTCATCAAGGTCTCCCGCGAGCAGCCCGGGGCGCCCGACTTCGTGGGCCACATCGGCGGGGACGACTTCATCATGGTCACCGAGCCGTCCCGCATGGAGGACGCGGCCAAGCGCATCATCGCGGAGTTCGACGCGCTCGCGCCCGGGTTCTACAACGAGGCGGACCGCAAGCGCGGCCGCATCATGTCCACGGACCGGCAGGGCAACATCAAGGAGTTCTCCCTGCTCTCGGTCTCCATCGGCATCTGCCACAACGCCGCCCGGAAGCTCGAGTCCTTGGCCCAGATCTCCCAGCTGGGCACCGAGCTCAAGAAGGCGGCCAAGGAGCTGCCGGGCAGCAAGTACCTGGTGGACCGGCGGCGCTAGGCGCGCCCGGCGGCGTTCAGCAGGCTTCCCAGAGCGTGGCCAGACCCTGCCCCACGCCGATGCAGAGCGCGGCCAGGCCGCGGCGCGCGCCGCGACGACGCATCTCGTGCAGCAAGGTCACGCTGATGCGCGAACCGCTCGAGCCCAGGGGGTGCCCCAAGGCGATGGCCCCGCCGTTGACGTTGAGCCGCTCCGGGGGCAGATCCAGCAGTCGCGCGCAGGCCAAGGCCTGGGCCGCGAAGGCCTCGTTGACCTCGAAGAGGTCCACATCCGCGGCCTTGCGCCCGGTCCGTGCCCAGAGCCGCCGCACGGCCTCCACCGGCCCCAGGCCCATGAGCGTGGGCTCCACCCCGGCCGCGGCCGAGCCCGCCCAACGCGCCAGGGGCGCCAGCCCCAGGGCCCGCGCCCGGCCCGCCTCCATCATGAGCAGGGCCGAGGCCCCGTCGTTCAGGCTCGAGCTGTTGCCCGCGGTCACGCTGCCGCCCTTGCGGACGGCGGGCTTGAGCGCGGCCAGCTTCTCCAGGGTGGTGTCCGGCCGCATGGTCTCGTCCTGGGTGGCCGCGGCCACGGGCACGATCTCCTCGGCGAAGACCGTGTCGCGCGCCCGGCAGGCGCGCCGGTGGCTCTCCAGGGCGAAGGCGTCCTGGTCGGCCCGGGATATCTGGAACTTCTCGGCCACGTTCTCCGCGGTCTCGCCCATGCCCTGCAGGGGGAAGAGCTTCTCCATGCGGGGGTTGGGGAAGCGCCAGCCCAGGGCCGTGTCGTAGGCGGTCAGGTTGCCGTAAGGAAAGGCCTTCTCGGCCTTGGGCAGGACCCAGGGGGCGCGGCTCATGCTCTCCACGCCCCCGGCCACGTAGGCCTCGCCCTCGCCGGCGAGGATGGCGCGCGCCGCGCAGTTGACCGCCTCCAGGCCCGAGGCGCAGAGGCGGTTGACCGTGCAGCCGGGCACGGAGCGCGGCAGGCCCGCAAGGAGCGCGGCCATGCGCGCGACGTTGCGGTTGTCCTCCCCGGCCTGGTTGGCGCAGCCCAGGTACACGTCCGCGATCTCGGCCGGGGCCAGGGCCGGGACGGCCTTGAGGAGCGCGGCGACGACGGCCGCGGCCAGGTCGTCCGGCCGGACCTCCGCGAGCTGCCCGCCCAGCCGGCCCACCGGGGACCGGACCGCGGCCACGGCCACGGCTTCTCGTTGGCTCACGTGTTCCTCCATTCCAAACGCAGCAGGCCCCAGCATTCCTGGTCTATCCAGCGGCCGTTCAAGCGCTTTTCGTGGCGCAGGCAGCGGACTTGTAGGGCGGGGCTCACCGGAGCGCCTCCCCCGCCGGAGCCAAGACCTCCTGACAGGCGCGCAGGACCGCGTCGGCCGCGCGGGAGAAGGGCATGGCCGCGGCGCGCTCGCGAGCGCAGCGTCCCATGCTGAGCAGCCGCCCGTTTTCGCCGCAGGCGGCGTCCAGGGCTTCGGCCAGGCGCCGCGGCGCCGCGGCCAGGCTGGGATAGGGGACGACCAGGCCGCAAGACTCGTCGA
>JAQUNT010000135.1 GCA_028717525.1 Elusimicrobiota bacterium | reverse complement strand
TGGCCGCCTGCTCGCCGAAGCCCACGGCCTTGCCCGAGGGACAGCTGGAGCAGTCGGTCGCTTCCGTCCCCAACTCCCCCCCTTGCGACTCCGTCATCCCCATGGAATGGCCGGCCACCTGGCCCATCCCCACCGGGGCCAAGGCCGGGCGCGAGTTCAAGCTCCTCTTCTACCCCAAGAGCGGCCGCCAGGGCGACCGCTGGCTGGGAGCCCCGCTCGCGGAAGCGGTGTTCGAGGCCGGAGCCCCGGGAGCGTCCTCCTGCCGGCGCCTGGCCGGCGCGGTCAAGAAGATCGCCGAGCAGATCTGGTCTCCGGAAGTGGCCGCGCTCAAGATGGACGCCTTCGAGGCCGAATCCCAGAAGCTCTACGCCTCGCTTTCCGAGACCGCCCCGCTCTACGCGGCAAAGAAGCCCCTGAGCCAAGACCAGTCGCAGCGCGTCCAGGCCTGCGCCAGCCTGCTGACGCGCATGGTGCAGCCGGGCCTCGCGGCCTACTACTACCGGATGAACCCGGACTTCTGGGAGTGGCTCAGGAGCTCCGGCGCCTCATCCTTGCCCAAGCCCTAAGGCCGCGTCGCACTGCTCGCGCAGGAAGGGCAGGTGGCGGTAGAACAACTCGGCCGGGTCAAGCGCGTCCAGCTCGGCCGCGGGCCTGTTGAAGTCCTCGGCAGCCACACGCTCCAGCCAGGGGCGTGCCTGCGGGAAATGCCCCGGATAGGCCTCGAGCAAGGCGTCATGGTCGTGCGGGTCCATGACGACCCCGCGCTCCAGGAACAGGCGCAGGCTGAGCAGGCGGCTGTACAGGAAGAAGAGCCGATAGGAATTCGCCCCGGCCCAAGAGCCCAGACCGAACATGCGCAAGGACAGCGCCAGCTCCGCGGCAGCCTGCCGGCAGCTGAGCCTGAGCCGCTCCGGCTCGGGCTGCCGCAGGCCAGTCCCCAGATTCCAGCGCAGGCGGTAATGGCCCGCCCAGAGCGGGTGACGGCTCAGGGCCCGCACCCATAGTCCGTCGCCCCGGTCCGGCCCCCCCAAGGCCCAGGCCAAGAAAGGCGTGTCCAGGTGCGGCACGAGGAGCAGGCCCTGCAGGACCGGCCGGGTGAGCAGCCAGCCCGCGCTCTGGAACCGGACATCGCGCGAATGCCAGTCGTCCATCTGCGCCGCGGCCTTTCCGAAGTTTTCGGGGCCGGGCAGGACCACGAACCAATGGAACAAGGTGTCCATGAACACGCCCGCATCCGGGCCCAAGGCCGAGAGCCGGTCCGGCCACTCGTCGCAAGCCGCGTTGGCCGGAGGCGCGTGCGCCGGCCCCTCGGGCAGCGCCGCTCCGGCCAGGCTCAGGCCCCGGCACAGGCCGTCGAGCCTGGCCAAGGCCAGCGCCAAGAGTTCCAGCCCCTCCGGCCGGCCCAGGTCTTGGGGAGCTTCCAGCCCGCGCCGCGGGCCGCCAACGACTCCGGCCAGCGCCTCGCGCCTTTCCATGGCCGCGGGCAGGCGGTCCTGCGCAGCTGCCGCGTGGCGCAGAACGTCCAGGAACCCCTTGGCCAGGCGGAACCCGAGGTCCGGCCTGCGCGGCTCGCGCGCGGACTCGAAATAGGTCTGGCAGAGGAATATGTAGGCGCAGAGGGCCTCGTGCAGGTGCAGGCGCGAGGCGTCGGCTCCGGCCGGAGCCGGCTCCGGCGCGGCCCCTCCCCGCAGCGCCCGCCAATGCGGGGCCTCCAACCGGCGGATGCCTCCCCAGGCCAAGTATGCAGCCAGCTCCTCTTTGGTGGCGAGCTGGAGCTCTCCCAACATGGGAAGCAGGCGCTTGGCCAAGCGGTAACGGCGCCAGAGCCCGCGCAGGAGCGCCGTCTCCCGGCCCGCCGGGATGTCCAGCAGGGCCAGCAGGTCCACGTCGCTGACCCCGGCGTTCAGGCCCTGCCGGCTGAGGCCCCGGCGCAGGTAGAGGGCCATGGCAACGCCGCCCAGGAGCAGTCCCGCCAGGCGGGCCGCCAGTCCGTAGACGGCGCGGTAGCCGGCCCCGAGCAGCGGCCAGTCCTTGGTGGCGATGACCATCCGTCTCAGGGCGTCTTGCAGGACCATTTGCGCCAAAAGTATAATAAATACTCGTCCCCTCCAGAAGAAATGACCAAAACGGCGCCCCTGGCCAGCATCGTCATCCTTACCCACGACGACGTTGACTATTTCGAGGAATGCCTGCAGAGCGTGCGCGAGCGCACCGAGGTCCCGCACGAGATCATCGTGGTGGACAACGCCTCGCAGGCCCCGGCCCTGCGCCGCCTGCAGCGCCTCTGCCGGCGGCCGAACATCCGCCTCATTCGCAACGCGGCGAACCGCTTTTTCGCGGCCGGCAACAACCAGGGCATCCGGGCCGCGCGCGGCCGCTTCCTGGTCCTGCTCAACGCCGACGCCGTGGTCGGCCCGCAGTGGCTCAGCCGCCTCATCGCCTGGGCCGAGGCCGACCCCCAGGTCGGGCTGGTGGCGCCCATGACCAACTCGGCCCCGGGCCTGCAGAGCGCCAGCGCCCCTTCCTACCGGGGCGTCAAGGACCTGCCCAAGTTCGCCTGGGTCTGGGCCCAAGCCCACGCCGGCCGCAGCCGCGAGGTGCACCGGCTCATCGCCTTCTGCCTGCTCATCAAGCGCGAGCTGGTCGACCGCGTGGGCCTGCTCGACGAGCGCTTCGGCCCGGGCGGCTACGAGGACTACGATTACTGCCTGCGCGCGCGGCAGGCGGGCTACAAGCTCCTGCTCGCGGAGGACGTCTTCGTGCACCATTACGGGGCCATGGGCTACCGGGGGGTGGACTATTCCCATCACCGCCGGATCAACCGCGAGATCCTGGCGCGCAAATGGTCCCAGTTCGTGTTCCACGCTCTCGACGACACGGACGCGGCGGGCTGGGACCTGCGGAGGAGCCGAGATGAACAAGAGCTACAAGGCCGCCGGGCACGTCGCCTGGCGGCGCGTTGACGAAGAAGTCGTGGTCCTGGACCTCGACTCCAGCGTCTACTACTCCCTCAACGACACCGGCTCCCGCATCTGGGAGCTGCTGGCGGCCGGACATCCCGTGGACAAGACAGCCTCCATGGTGGCGCAGGAGTACGGCGCCCCGGCCGAGGAAGTCTCCCGCGACGCCGACGCCCTGCTCAAGGAGCTGCTGCGCGACAAGCTGCTGGCGCCGGCCTCTTGAACACCCTCCTCATCAAGCTGGGCGCCTTGGGCGACGTGGTGCGCACCACGCCGCTGCTGCGCGTCCTACCCGGGAAGGTCACCTGGGTCGCCGACCGCGCCGCCCACCCGCTCCTGCCCCGCGAGCCTCTCGACGCCCTCCTGACCCTGCCGGAAGCCTCCGCCCTGCGCGGCCGCCGGTTCGACCTGGTCCTGAGCCTGGATGAGGACCGGGAGGCCGCGGCCTTGGCCTCTTCGGTCGAGGCCGGACGCCTGGAAGGGACCTATCTGGGTTCGGACGGAGGCCTGCGCTACACGGACGGCTCGGCGGGCTGGTTCGACATGAGCCTCATCTCCCGCCTGGGCCGGGAGCGGGCCGACAGCCTCAAGCGCCGCAACGGCCGCACCTATCAGGACCTCGTCTTCGCCATGCTGGGCCGGAGGTTCTCGGGCGAGGAGTACTGGATCGCCCCTGCGGCCCGCCGCCGGGAGCCGGGCCGGCCCCTCAGGGTCGGGCTGGACGGCCGGGCCGGCCCGCGCTGGCCCATGAAGCGCTGGGGGGGCTTCCCCGCCCTGGCCCGGCGCCTGGAGGCCGACGGCCTGCGCGTGCAGCTCTTCCGACAACGCGCCCGCCTGCAGGATTTCCGGGCGGACATCGCGGCCTGCGACCTGGTGGTCTGCGGCGACACCTTGACCATGCACCTGGCCTTGGCCTTGGGCATCCGCACCGTAGCGCTCTTCCTCTGCACCAGCCCGTATGAGATCCACGGCTACGGCAGACTGGTCAAGGTGGCCAGCCCCCTGTGGAAAGACTACGCCTACGCGCGGGGCCGCGGCCGCGAGCCGGGCGAGGCGCTCGGCGTGGCCGAGGTCCACGCGCAGGTCCGCCGCCTCTGCGCCCGGACCGCGCCGGCCGCCTGCCCATGAAGCGCCGCGTCCGCTTGGCCCTGCTGCCCGGCACCACTTTGGAGGACCCCACCTATCGCCGGGCGCTCGGCTCCCTCGCCGCGGCGCTGCGCCGCAGCGGCTGGCGCGCGCGCTGCTTCTGCCCGCGGCGCGGCCGCCTGGGGGAACTGGCGCACTTCCGGCCCGACCTGGTGCACCTGCATTTCTCCGGGCACCTCGGGGAGGCCGCGCGGCGCTGGCTGGACTCGGCCCCGACCCGCAAGGCCGGGCTCGTGGTGACCTTCCAGGACCTGGACCACCCCGACCTTCCGGCTCCGGACGGCGCCCAGCGCCGTCAGGTGGCGCGCCTGCTCGCCCGCGCCGGCGCGGTCACCGCCCTGACCCCGGATCTCGCCGGGGCCGTGGGCCGGCGCTACCGCCGGGCCGCAGGCAAGGTCGCGGTGGTGGGCAACGGGGTGGGCCGGGAGTGGTTCTCCCGCGCGCCCGCGCCCCGGGACGGGAACAGCATCGTGGCCGCCTCCCGGCTGGCCCCCTACAAGGGGATAGACCTCCTGCTCTGGGCCTTCTGCGGGTTCCGCGCCCGGACCCCGGAGGCGCGCCTGACCGTCTTCGGGGACGATTTCCAGGGCGGGCGCTTCCAGGGCTTGGCCCGGCGCCTCGGCCTGGCGGGCAAGGTGCGCTTCAGCCGGGCCGCTTCCGCGGGCCCCCTGCGCCGAGCCCTGGCCGCGGCGCGGTTCTTCGTCAGCGCCTCGCGCCGGGAGACCTACGGCATGGCCGTGCTGGAGGCCATGGCCGGGGGAGCGCCGGTGCTGGCCACGCGCACGGGAGTGGCCGCGCGTCAACTGCGCCACGGCCGCGATGCCTGGCTCGTGCCGCCCGGAGACCCCGGGGCCCTGGAGCGCGGCCTGCTGCGCCTGTGGTCCGACGCGCGCCTGCGCCGACGCCTGTCCGCAGCCGGGCGCCGGGCCGCGCTGCGCGCGCTCTGGGAGCGGCGCGCTCGTGACTACGGCCGGCTCTACTCGGCGGCCATGGGGCGGCCATGCAGTTGAGCCTCATCATCATCAGCCACCGGCCGGAGCTGCTGCGGCGCTGCCTGGCCAGCCTCGAGGCCTCCGGCTGCGCCGAAGCCGAGGTCCTGGTGGCGCTCAACGGCCTGGGCGCGGACGCCCCCGCCTTGGCCCGGGAGCTGGCCGCGCGCTGGCCGCGCGCCACGGTGCTGGACCTGCCGCGCTCCTCGCGGGGAGCGGCCCGCAACCTGGCCGTGGCGCGCTCCGGCGGCGAGATCCTATACTTCCTCGATGACGACGTGGTCGTCCCGCCCGGGTTCTGCGCGAAGGTCCTGCGGACCTTCGCCCGGCATCCCGAGGTCGGCTACGCCGGCGGCCCGAACCTCGGCACCCCCGAGGCGACCGACTTCCAGCTCGCGGCCGACGCCGTGCTGAGCTCGGCCTGGGGAGCGGGCCCCATGCGGGTGCGCTACGCGGCGGGAGGCGCGGAGCGGCTGATGTCCTCGTGGGGCTTCATGCTCTGCAATCTCGGGGTGCGGCGGGAGGTCTTCTTCGCGGACGGACTCGCCTTCCCCGAATCCTGCGTGAGCGCCGAGGAGAACCTCCTGCTCTACCGCGCGGAGAGGCGCCGCGGGCTCGGCCTCTTCAGCCCGGAGCTCCATGTCTACCATGTCCGGCGCAGCGGCCTCGCCGGCTTCTGCCATCAGGCCTTCCAGAGCGGGGCCGGGCGCATGCAGATCACCCGCATGGCCCCCGGTTCCCTGCAGCCGGTGACCGTGCTGCCCCCCGCCGGCCTGGCCTATCTCGTTTTTCTGGCGCTGGGGCCGAGGACGACGGCCTGCTGGGCCGCCCCGGCGCTCTACGCCTGCGTCTGCTGCGCCGAGGCCCTGCGCCTGCTCTGGCGGACGCGCCGTCCCGCGGCCGCCGCCTGGCTGCCCCTGCTGATGCTCTGCGGCCATCTCTCCTACGCCCTGGGGATGGTCTTCGGCCTGAGACTGCCCTTGACCCGGACATGAACGAGCTCTACCTCGACATCCACGGCGTCGGCGTGACCCTGCGCGGCGGGCCGGAGGATGTCCTGGAGGACCTGCGCCGGGACTTCGAGTACTTCTCCATGCCCTTCCCCGCGGAGGCGGGGGCCATCGAGCTGGACCTGGAGCCGCGCAGCCCCGAGGCCGCGCCCGAGGGCAAGCCCGTGTTCAGGACCAAGGACTACGCGGTGCTCGCGGGCCCCGCCGGGCGCATCATCGTCTATGCCGACGGGGCACGCGCCGAATACGACTACGCGGCCCGGCGCGGCCGGATCCTCTGCGCGGACCCGGAACGGCTTCATGAGCTGGCCCTCCTGGCCGTGCTCTCCCGCGCCGGGGAGGCCCTGGACCTGCGCGGCTGGCACCGGATCCACGCCCT
>JAQUNT010000134.1 GCA_028717525.1 Elusimicrobiota bacterium | reverse complement strand
GTCATGGAGGTCAAGAAGCCGGTCCTGCTCTTCTCTTTGGAGATGTCCCGGCACGCCATCATGCAGAGGCTCATCGCCTCCGAGGCCCGGGTCAACCTCATGGACATCCGCACCGGCTTCTTCCAGCACCGCCATTGGACCCAGCTCACCAACGCCACCGCGCGCCTCTCCGAAGCCCCCCTGCACGTGGTGGACATGCCCAACCTCTCGGTGCTGGGGGCCCGCTCCATCTCCCGCCAGCTCGCCAGCAGGCTGCGGCGCGAGGACAAGGAGCTGGCGCTGATCATCATCGACTACCTCCAGCTTATGCGCGGAGCGTTCCGCTCCGAGAGCCGCCAGCAGGAGGTCTCGGAGATCTCTCGGGGCCTGAAGTTCCTGGCCCGGGACCTCAACATCCCGGTCATCGCCCTCTCCCAGCTCTCGCGGCGCTCCGAGGACAAGGGACGCACCGACAACAAGCCGGTGCTTTCGGACCTGCGCGAGAGCGGCGCCCTGGAGCAGGACGCGGACCTGGTCGCCTTCATCCATCGCGAATCCTACTACAAGCGCAGCGACCCGACCCTGGAGGGCAAGGCCCTGATCATCATCGCCAAGCAGCGGCAGGGGCCGGTCGGGGACGTCGATGTGGCCTTCAACATGAACATCACGCGCTTCGACAACGCGGCTCTCGACGAGGCGCCCGGCGGCGCCGCGCCCGCCGAGGCCGAGGACACCCAGACCACATTCTCGGATTGAGATGACCAGCACGAGGCGGTTCTTCCGGCCGACCTGGGCGGAAGTCCACCTCGGCGCCCTCCGGGAGAACCTGCGGCGCTTCCGCCGCCGCATGCCGCGCTCCACCAGGATCCTGTTCGTGGTCAAGGGCGACGCCTACGGCCACGGGGCCGCGGCCTGCGCCCGCGCCGCCCAGCAGGCCCGGGCCGCGGACTGGCTGGGCGTCTCCTCCGTCGAGGAGGGAGTCGCCCTGCGCGAGGCGGGCATCCGCCTTCCCATCCTGGTCCTGGGCAGCCTCTATCCCTTCGAGAGCTTCCTGGCCGCCGTCGAGTTCGGGCTGACCCCGACCGTGGCCAGCCTGGACTCGGCGCGCCGGCTGGCCGAGGTGGCGCGGCGCCAGCGCCGCCGGGTCTCCTGCCACCTCAAGCTTGAGACCGGTATGGGGCGCATCGGCATGAGCCCGGCCGCCGCCGTCGCCGCCGCCGGCTACCTGGCCGAGACCCGGCTCGTGGAGGTCTCCGGAGCCTACACCCACTTCTCCTGCGCGGAGACGGATCGGGCTTTCACTCTGGAGCAGTTGCGGCGCTTCCGGGGGGCGCTGCGCGGCCTGGCCGGCGCCGGGGTCTCGCCGCGTCTGCACCACGCCGCCAATTCGGCCGCGGCACTGCGCCTGCCGGCGGCCCGGCTGGACATGGTGCGGCCGGGCCTGGCCATCTATGGGCTTTACCCCGGCTTCAGGGCCGTCCTGAGCCTCAAGAGCAAGGTGGTCTTCCTCAAGACCGTGCCCCGCGGCGCGGCCATCGGCTACGGCGCCACCTTCCGCGCCCGGCGGCCTACCATCGTGGCCACCGTCCCCATCGGCTACGCGGACGGCTGGTCCCGCAGGCTCTCCAACCGGGGCCAGGCCCTCCTGGGCGGGCGGCGCTGCCCCGTCATCGGCAGCATCTCCATGGACATGCTCATGCTCGACGCCACCGCGGTCCCGGGGGTCCGGGTGGGCGACGACGTGGTCCTCATCGGCCGCCAGGGCCGCGAGGAGATCGCGGCCCCCGAAGTCGCCGCGGCCGCGGGCACCATCCCCTACGAGACGACCACCGCGCTCACGTCCCGGGTGCCCAGGAGCTTCCTGCCCTCATGAGCGGCCCCGCGTTCAAGATCGGCCTGGTGGAGGACTTCGGCCGCGAAGCCATGGCCGTCTCGGAGTCCGTGGGGCGCTTCACCTTCCTGGTGCGCTCCTCGCTGACCTGGATGCTGCGCGCCCCCATCGAGTGGCGGCAGGTCCTCATCCAGATGATGCGCATCGGCGTGGAGTCCCTGCCGGTGACCACCATGACCACCTTCTTCACGGGCATGGTGCTGGCCCTGCAGACGGGTGCCTCCTCCAAGCATTTCTTCAACGAGCCCCTCTTCGTGGGCACGGTGGTCTCCTTCGCCATGGTCATGGAGCTGGCCCCGGTCATGACCGCGCTGGTCGTGTCCGGCCGCGCGGGCGCCGCCATCGCCGCCGAGCTGGGGACCATGAAGGTGACCGAGCAGATCGACGCCCTCTACACCTTGGGCACCGACCCCGTGCGCTACCTGGTCATCCCGCGGGTGCTGGCCTTCCTGATGGTGCTGCCGCTGCTGACGGTCGTCGCGGATTTCAGCGGGACCTTCGGCGGCTGGGTGGTCGCCTACATCAAGCTCGGCATCCCCAGCAGCGTCTACACCTCGGACATCTTCGACAACATGGAGATCCGCCACTTCATGCACGGCTTCCTCAAGACCTTCGTCTTCGCCGGCATCATTTCCTTCATCTCCTGCTTCAAGGGCATCACCACCACGGGGGGCGCCGAAGGGGTGGGCAAGTCCACCACCGCGGCCGTGGTCCTGAGCATGGCCTCGGTCCTGGTCATCGACTACTTCGTCACCGCCATCCTCTCGGCCGTGGGGATCACATGATCGAGGCCCGGGGGGTCCAGAAGAGCTATCCGGGCCGGCCGGTCCTGCGCGGCGTGGACCTCGCGGTCCAGGAGGGCGAGACGATGGCCGTCATCGGCGGCTCCGGCTGCGGCAAGAGCACCTTCCTCAAGTGCGTCATCGGGCTGGTGCGGCCGGACTCCGGCTCCATCACGGTCGACGGCACGGACATCACCAGGCTGACCCGCGAGGCCGACGTGGCCGCCTACCGGCGCCGCTTCGGCTACCTCTTCCAGGAGGCGGCGCTGTTCGACTCCCTCTCGGTCTGGGAGAACGTCTCCTTCGGCCTGCGCTACCTCACCAGCCTGCCGCCCTCCCGCTTCCGGGCCATCGCCAAGGACAAGCTGGCTTTGGTGGGCCTCAAGGACGTGGAGGACCTCAGGCCCTCGGAGCTCTCCGGCGGCATGAAGAAGCGCGTGGCCCTGGCCCGGGCCATCGCCGCGGAGCCCAGCTATATTTTGTATGATGAGCCCACGACGGGCCTGGACCCGATCATGTCGGACGTGATCAACGACCTGATCCTGGACCTCCAAAAGGCGCTCAATACCACGGCCATCGTGGTCACTCACGACATGAAATCGGCCTACAAGGTCGCCAGCCGCATCGCCATGATCCACGAGGGCCGCGTCCTGGCCGCGGACCGGCCCGAGGCCATCAAGGCCACGAAGGACCCCTATGTCCGGCAGTTCGTCGACGGCCTCAGCCAGGGCCCCATCAAGATGAAGCTCAAGGAGTTCGAGCCGGAGACGGTCGAGGGCGGGGCGCGGTGAGTCTGGAGACCAAGGTCGGCGCGTTCGTCCTGGGCGGGCTCATCCTGCTGGGCACGGGCATCTTCCTGCTGGGCGACTTCACCCTGGAGCCGCGCTACACACTCAGCGTCACCTTCCACGACGTGGGCAACCTGAGCAAGGACGCTCCGGTCAAGCTGGCCGGCGTCGAGGTGGGCAAGGTCAGGAGCCTGATCCTGGAGAGCGGCCTGGCCAAGGCCGTCTGCCAGATCCGCAAGGGCGTGGACATCTACAAGGGCGCGCATTTCACCGTCGCCTCCACCGGCATCATCGGGTCCAAATACCTGGCCGTGGAGCAGGGCAGCCCCTCCCGGGGGCTCATCGAGGCGGGCGCCATCTTGCAGGGCGACGACCCGGTCATGCTGGAGAAGGCCATGACCAGGGCCCTGGGCAGCCTGGAAGACCTGCTCGGCGAGCTCAACGCCAAGGGGCCGCGCGGCTCCCTCACCGAGAACCTGCGCGACACCGTAGCCAACGTCCGCGAGCTGACCGCCAACCTCAACGACCTCATCGTGACCACCAAGCCCGGGCTGGAGAAGGCCATCGACCGCACCGACGCCATCACCGCCAAGCTCGACGACCTGCTGGCCAAGAGCAATCAGATGATGGCCAGCCTTTCCACGGACAAGGGCGCGGTCGGCGCGCTGCTGCACGACCCCAAGGTCAAGGAGGACGTCAAGGAGACCATCACCTCGGTCAAGGACGCGGCCTCCACGGCCAAGGACGTGTTCGGGCGCATCACGCAGTTCCGCGTTTGGTGGAACCTGGACTGGCGCTACGACGCCTTGATCCGGACCTCGCACGCGGACGTGGGCCTCAAGATCTCGCCGCGGCCCGGCCGCTACTACTACGTCGGCGGCGCCAACCTGGCCAACATCAACGACGCGACCGTGCGCGGCGTGGACTACGCTCCGTACAACCGCGTCGACGGCCTGATCGGCTTCGAGGGCCAGCTGCTCGGGAAGGGCCCCTATGTCGACCTGGCGGTGGGCTCCATCCGCTCCTCCGGCGGCGCGCGCCTGACCGTCACGCCCTTCTACCGGAAGCCCGTGGGCGACGAGACGCCCCTGGGCAACCGCTTCAGCGTCATGGCCCAGGGCTACGAGTTCGGCCGCAACCGCCAATACAAAAGCCACCAGTTCTCGCATCCGGAGTACGACTTCGGCCTGCTGGCCCGCCTGAGCAAGTGGCTGGGCATCGGGGCCCGCGTCGAGGACGTGCAGGAGATTCCGCGCTTCCACACCTGGGCCAACGTCAGCTTCGAGGACCAGGACGTCGCCTACCTCTTCGGCCTGGCCACCTTCGGCGCCGCCACCACGAAGGGCCGGTCCAAGAGCAAGTGATGGCCCGCCTCAAGACCCTCTACCGCTGCCAGGAGTGCGGCTACTCCGCGCCCAAGCCCATGGGCCAGTGCCCGGACTGCTCGGCCTGGAACACCATGATCGAGGAGGTCGTGGAGGCCCGGCCCGCGGCCTCCGGCCCGGCCCTGCGGCGCCTGACCGAGTTCTCCTCGGAGGTGGTGGCCTTGAAGGACGCCCCGCAGGACGTCGAGGCGCGCACCGCCACCGGCATCGGGGAATTCGACCGCCTGCTGGGCGGCGGCTTGGTCCCGGGGCAGGTCTGCCTGCTGGCGGGCCCCCCGGGGATCGGCAAGTCCACCCTCATGCTGCAGGTCGGCGGCAGCCTCGCGGCCGCCCGGTCCGGCGAGCCCATCCTCTACGTCTCCGGCGAGGAGTCCCTGCGCCAGGTCTCGGCGCGGGCCAAGCGACTGGCCGTGCGGAGCGACTCCATCCACCTGCTGGCCGAGACCGACCTGGGCAAGATTCTGGCCGTGGTGGCCAAGGTCAAGCCCTGGCTCATCGTGCTCGATTCCGTGCAGACCGTCTTCCATCCGGAGCTCACCTCCAGCCCAGGCACCGTGGCCCAGGTCCGGGAGTGCGCGGCGGAACTGCTGCGCGCGGCCAAGTTGTCCGAGGCGGTGGTCTTCCTGCTCGGCCACGTCACGAAGGAGGGCTCTTTGGCCGGCCCCAAGGTCCTGGAGCACATCGTGGACACCGTGCTCTATTTCGACACGGAGCGCCACGACCTGCTGCGCGTGCTGCGCGCCCAGAAGAACCGCTTCGGCCCCACCGACGAGCTCGGGCTCTTCGAGATGGGGGAGAAGGGCCTCTCCGAGGTCGGCGACGCCTCCCGCTTCTTCCTCGAGGACCGCGCCGGCGGGCCCGCCGCGGGCCGGGCCCCCTCCGTGACCCTGGAGGGCTCGCGCCCCTTGCTCGTCGAGGTGCAGGCCCTGGTCGTCTACACCAAGTACCCTCTGCCCCGCCGCATGGCCACGGGCCTGGACCTCAACCGCGTCCTGGTGCTGCTGGCCTCCATGGAGAAGCACCTGCGCCTGCGCATCGAGGACCGCGACGTCTTCGTGAGCCTGGCCGGCGGGCTGCGCATCAAAGACCCGGCCGTGGACCTGGCCGCCTGCCTGGCCGTGGTCAGCTCGGCGCGCGAGGTCCCCATCCCACCCGACTGGATCATGCTCGGGGAGGTCGGTCTTCTGGGAGACGTGGGGCGCGTCCCTCATATCGAGGCGCGCCTGAAGGAAGCGGCCAAGGCCGGGTTCAAGAGGGCTCTGGTCCCGGCCCGCTGCGTCAAGGAACTTTCGCGCAAGCCGGGGCTCGAGCTCGTGGGCGTCGCGGACCTGGAATCGGCCGCCGCCGCCGTGTTTTCGGAAAGCCGCAAGCCGTCATAATCCTAGCCGTCGTCGAGTCGTGCCGGACGTCCGGGGATATTCTAGATACCCATTCCTACCCCGGGCGGGCGGAGCGGCGAGGCGGCGGCGGCAACGCAAGGAGTACTCATGGGCATCTGGATATTCCGCATCCTCGTGATCCTCAGCTGTCCGGCTCTGGTCTATTTCCAGGTCTCTCCCACCCCGCAAGGCCTGGTCATCGGGACGGGGGTCGGCTTGGTCATCGTGATCCTGGAGTTCCTGATCGCGGAGATCAGCCTGGTGACCGTCATCTCCGGCATCCTGGGCGCCGCTTGCGGCATCATCGTGGCCAAGATCCTGG
>JAQUNT010000133.1 GCA_028717525.1 Elusimicrobiota bacterium | reverse complement strand
ATCCGGGGCACCATCGGCGCCGCGCAGGTCACGCCGGCGAGCGCGGATGTCATCCTCCTGGGGCCCGGCGTGCAGAACAACACGAACCAGAACCCGGGCAGCCTGGCCGTGGGCAACGCGGGCGGCAGCGTGATCATCAACACCCCGGGCTTCGGCACCACGCTCCTGGCCGGGGGGCCGGGCGCGGTGGTGAACATGGGCCTGCAGGCCGCGAACATCCTGGGCCTCCTGGGCGAGCAGCCCCGGCAGGGCGGGCCCGGGGCATCGGGCGGCGGGCCCGGGGCATCGGGCGGCGGCCAGTCCGCGAGCCAGAACGCCGGGCAGGACACGGCCGCGGGCGGCACGCTGGCCAACACCTCCTCGGACGTGCAGAGCTTCGCCAACACGGCCAATACCACCCAGCAGGTGGCCTCCCAGACCGAGACCGGGAGCGCCGTCGCGGACGGCATCTCCCAGTGGTCCCAGGTGCAGAGCGCCTTCTCGGGACAGACCGGCTATTACTCCATGTACGGCGACTACACCTGCACCGGAGGGTCCTGCGGCAGCGGCACCACCGTGACCAACGGCCTGAGCGCTTCCGTGGACGTGGATTTCGGCGCGCGGAAGATCGTCAGCGGCTCGGTGCATCTCTTCTCGAAGATCGTAGACAACGCGACCGTGGCTGCGCAGGCCTTCGGCACGACCGGCAACGCCACCTTCGCTCCGGACCCGGCCGGCGCCAATGGAGGCTCCTTCAGCGGGACCACGTTCAGCTTCATGAACAGCGGCGGGGTGGCGGCGCACGACATGAAGATCGACCTTAAATACACCAGCACGAGCACCGGGCTGTCGGGCACCGGCTCGGTCACCGGAGGCTGGTACCCGTGATCGTCTAAGGGGAGTCCGGCACCCGGGCGCGAGCGGCTCGTTATTACCTATAATCGGGTAGGTCTCCGCCTATGATGCTCCTTTCCTGCCTGCTCAGCTTCGTCACCGCCGCCTCGGCCCAGACCCCGGCCGGGGCGCTCACGCGCATCGGCGCCGCGGCCGCGGTCAAGGGCGCGGTCCTGGCCCGGGCCCCGGGCGCGGCCGTGGGCCGGGTCCTCTCCAGCGGCAAGCCGGTCTTTCTCAACGACCACGTCACCACGGACGCGGCGGGCCGCCTGCAGGTCATGCTGCTCGACGAGACGGTCTTCACCATCGGCCCCAACAGCGACCTGGTGCTCGACGAGTTCGTCTACGACCCGGCCACGGGCTCGGGCCAGGTCGCGGCGCGGGTGACCCAGGGCGTGTTCCGCTTCGTCACGGGCAAGGTGGCGCGCAAGGACCCGTCCAAGATGAAGATCAACCTGCCGGTGGGCACCATCGGCATCCGGGGCACCATCGCGGGCGGCCAGGTCTCCCCGGGCGGCTCCACCGTCATCCTCTTCGGCCCGGGCGCGCTGAACAACGCCGGCGAGAATCCGGGCAGCGTGTCCGTGGGCAACGCGGGCGGCAGCGTGGTCATCAACACGCCGGGCTTCGGCACCACGGTCCTGGCCGGCCAGACGCCGGGCGCGGTGGTGGAGATGGGCCAGCAGGCGGCGCAGATCCTGGGCAGCCTGGGCGAGGCCCCCCAGCCGGGCGGGGCCGGCGGCGCCGGCGGGCCGGACGCGGGCGCGGGCGGCGGGCAGTCCGCCAGCCAGTCCGCGGGCCAGGACACCGCGGCGGGCGGAGCCCTGGCCAGCACCTCCGGAGACATCCTCAGCCTCGCCAACGCCGCGAACACCACGCAGCAGGTGGCTGCGCAGACCGGCAGCGCCATCGCCGACGGCCTCTCCACCTGGGACCAGGTGCGCAGCGTGGAGACCGGCGTGGGATACTACAGCATGGTCGGCGACTACACCTGTTCCGGAGGCATGGGCTGCGGCGCCGGCACGACCGTCCCCGGAGGCCTATCGGCCTCCATCGATGTCGATTTCGGCGCGCGCACGCTGTCCAACGGCCACATCGCGCTGACCGGCCTGATCAACGACTCCAATACCCAGGCCACCACGGATTCGTTCGCCACGCTGACCGGCAACGCCGTATTCGGCAAGTCGATCAATTTCGGTCCCGACACAGGCACGGCGGGCGGGGACTTCTCGAAGACCACCCTCTCCTTCATGAACCGCGGCGGGGTGGCGGCCCAGGACCTGAAGGTCGACCTGCAGTACATCAACACGACTTCCGGCACCACCACAGCCACCGGCTCGGCGACCGGCTCCTTCACCCCCACCAGCACGGAGTGCAGCACGGGCTGCCTCGTCTACTAGCGACGGCCGGCCGGGGCACCCAAGCGCAGGGCCGCGGCCAGGTGCTCCCGCGCCCGGGGGAAGTCCGGCGACCGCTTGAGCACGGCGCGGTACTGCCCGGCGGCTTCCCGATAGCGGCCCTGACGAGCCAAGGTGTTGGCCAGGTTGAACCTGGCGTCCGTCAGGCTTCCCTCCAGGTCCAGGGCCCGCCGGTATTCCTGCTCCGCCTCCGGGAGCCGTCCCCGGTCGGCCAAGGCGTTGCCCAGGTTGTAATGGGCCGCGGCGAACCGGGGCCTGAGGCGCAGGGCCTGGCGGTACCGGCCGCAAGCCTCCAGATTCCGGCCTTCCCCGGCCAAGGCCAGCCCCAGGTTGTTGTAAGTCTCGGGAAGACCCGGAGCCAAGCCCAGAGCCTCCTGGTAGAGCCGGATCGCCGCTTGCCTCTGCCCTGAGCGCAGCGCAGAATTGCCCTGGTTGTAGAGCGCGTCGGCCAGGGCCCTGCGGGCCAGGGGATAACGCGGTTGGATGGTCAGGGCGGTGCGGAAGCGCCGCACGGCCGCGGCCTGTTCCCCCCGCTCAGCCAGGGCCACGCCCAGGTTATGGTGCGCCGTGGCTGTGGCCGGCTTCAAAGCGAGGACGCGGCCCCAGAGCGCGTTGGTGTCGCGCCAGAAACCGCACTGCCGCCAGGTCAGCCCTCCCAGGGCCAGCAGGAGGACCGCGCAGAGCGCCCGGGGCCAAGCCCGGTCCCGCCCCAGCCAGCCCGCGGCCAGCACCGAGAACCCCAGGGCCGGGACATAGGTGAAGCGGTCCGCGGCCCAGAAGTTGCCGAAGGCGACCAGGCCCAGGACCGGGGAGACCGTGACCGCGTAGAAAGCCATGGCCGCGGCCAGCCCGGGAAGCCGCCTGCGCCCCAGCCACACCAAGAGCGAAATGCCGCAGACGGCCAGGCCGCTGAGCAGGAAGCGCGGCGCAAAGGGATTGCAGGGCAGGAGTATCTCGTAGAGCGGGGAGAGCCCGGCCGGCCACAGGGTCTTGACCAGGTAGAAGACCAGGCCGTAGGCGGCTCGGCAGAGCCGCTCCGGCGCCCCGAACTCCGCCAGGCTGTTGAGGGCCTTGGTCTCGGCCTGGGCCGCGTAGGCCAGGGCCGCGGCGGCCAACCCCAGCGCGGCGAAAGGGACCTTCTCGAGCAGACGACGGCGGCGCAGGGGGTAGAAGTCGAGGATGAGCAGCACCACGAACAAAGTCATGCCCATGGACTTGGAGAGCAAGGAGATGAGATACGCGGACAGGGCCGCCCACCACCAGAGCCTGCGCTCCAGCTCAGCCCAGCGCAAATAGCACAGGATCGCGGCCAAGTAGAAGAAGGTCGAGAGCACGTCGCGGCGCTCCGTGACCCAGGCCACGGATTCCACGCGCAGGGGGTGGAGGGACCAGAAGAGGGTGCCGAGCAGGGCTGCAACGGCCAGTGACCAGCCGTCGTTTCGAGCGAGGAGCCCTACGGGCTCCTCGCCACCGGCGCCCCCTATGAGGGGGCGCCGGTTCCGTTGGGGTGGCCAGCCCACGAGGCTCAGGCACACCACGCACAAGAGCCCCGCATTCGCCGCATGGATGAGCACATTGGAGAGGTGATACCCGAACGGGTCCATCCCCCACAGCTTGTAGTCCAGCGCCAGGCTGAGCCAGGTGAGGGGCTGGTAGTGCCCGGGCACCATGGCGGTGAACATCCAACGCAGGTTTTGCCAACCCAGCCCCCGATAAGACTCGTTGAGCAGGAAGTGCTGAGGGTCGTCCCAGTTCACGAAGCCGCAGTTCAAGGCGGGAAGGTACGCGAGGATCGTCAACGCGGCGGCCAGGAAAGGGGCCAGCCGGACGGCGATGCGGCCCGCCCGGCTGGCCTGCGCGGGAACGGCCAGGATGCTACTCCCTGGGAACGAGGACGATCTCGATGCGGCGGTTCAGGGCCCGGTTCTCGGCGGTGTCGTTGGGCGAGACGGGGCGGAACTCGCCGTAGCCGGCCGCGACCATATGACTGCCGTCCACCTTGGCCGTATCCTGCAGGTAGCGCAGCACCGCGGTGGCGCGGGCCGTGGAGAGCTCCCAGTTGGTGGCGTACTTGTCCTTGAGGTCGCCCACGATGGGCTTATTGTCCGTGTGCCCCTCGATGCGGATGTCCTTGTCCGCCACGCCGGCCAGGATGCTGCCGACCTTCTGCAGGACCTTCTTGCCGTCGGCGCGGACATCGGCCTGGCCCGAGTCGAAGAGGATGCGGTCGACCATGTTGACGGTGAGCTTGCCCTTGAGCTGGGTGATGGTCACCTGGCCGGCCTTGATCTCGGACTGCAGGCCGGAGGTCAGGTTGTCGTAGTTCTGCTTGACCTTGGCCAGCTCCTCCTCCTTGGCCTTCTCCAGGGCGGCCTTCTCGTCGCGGGTCTGGGCCAGCTCCTTGTCGCGCGCGGCCAGTTCGGCGGTGGCGGCGGCCAGCTTCTGGGACAGGGAATCCTTGTCCTTGATCAGCTCGGAGACCTTCTTGCTCAGCTCGCCCTTCTTGGCGTCGAGCGACTCCTTGAGGTCCTTGTTGGACTGCTGGACCTGGGCCAGCTGGGTGTTGAGCGAGGCCTGCTGGGTGTCGAGCGAAGCCAGCTGGTCCGCGCCGGCCTTGAGCTGGGAGCGCAGGCCGGCCTCGGTGTCCGCGGCCTTCTTGGCCGCTTCGTCGGCCGAGGCCTTGGCGGAGTCCAGGTCCTTCTGCAGGCCGTCGGCGCGCTTCTGCTGGGCCGCGGTCTGGGACTCCTGGTCCTTGAGCTTGGATGCGGAGACGCAGCCGCCCAGGACGAAGGCGCAGGCCAGGACGGCGACGAGATGGCGTTTCATGATTATTCCCCCCTAACAAAAAGACGATAGCAAATTCAGCGGCCGGCGGCCCATATCCCCCAGCGCTCGAGCTTCTCCACGGCGCGCGCCGTGTGCGTGCCCTCCCAGTACATGCGCCGGCACTTGCCGCAGCGCCAGAACTCCGTCCGGAGCTCCCGGACCAAAGGCGGCACCAGCGCCAGGGCCTCCTCGCGCGGCACGGACTCGAGAGGCCGGTTGCAGTAGGTGCAGCGGGTGAAGAGCCGCTGGCGGTCGGGCGCCAGGCCCAGCTTCTTGAGGACGAAGCGCAGCTGGTCCTCGAAGCGGGCGGGCCGCACCAACACCATGCGCAGGCCCGCGACCTCCGGGATGCGCGTATCCCGGGTCAGCAGGATCCGCCCCTCGCGCTGGGCCTGCTCCTGCAGGGCGGAGTCGGGGCGCCCATCGGAGCCGCCGTAGGCGGCGTCGTAGCCCAGGATGATGAGCCAGCGCGCGAGCTTGCCCAGCATGCTGTCCGCGAGGAACCGAGGCTCTTCCATCCGGAGGGCTAGGATAACAGTCCGCAGCGCGCCTGTCAACGAGGAAAATGATAGAATCAGCCGCCATGAAGAAAAGCCTCCTCCTCCTCGTGAAAATCGGCGTCGGGCTCGCCGTGCTGGCCGCGGTGGCCCTGATCGCGCTCTCCTTGGCCCTCAAGAAGTTCCTGCCCCCGGACAAGGTGCGCGAGCTCATCCTGACCCAGTCGCGCAAGCACCTCAACCGCGAGGTCAGGCTCCAGTCCGTGGAGCTGGGGGCGCTGAGCGGCCTGGTGGTCAAGGGCCTGGAGGTCTCGGAACGGCCTGATTTCAAGGCCGGGAAGTTCGTGGGCGTGGACTCCTTCCAGCTCAGGGTCAAGCTCGTTCCCCTGCTCTACCGCAGCGTGGTCATCGACAGCGTCAAGGCCGGAGGCCTCGATGCGCGCATCGTGCGCCGCAAGGACGGCTCGTTCAACTTCTCGGACCTCCTGGCCCCGGCCACGGCGGCCGCCCCGGCCCCGGAGGCCCAGGCGGGCCTGCCCTTCTCCCTGAAGGTCTCCCAGGCCGCCCTCCAGCGCGCGGCCCTCTCTTTCGACGACGCGGTCACGGGCGCCCAGGTCAAGGTGTCGGCGCTCGACGCCAAGGTCTGGAACCTCAGCCCCACGAGCCCCTGCGAGGCGGACCTCTCCTTGGCGGTCAACGCCAAGTACCAGGGCCGCACCCACGACGCCAAGCTGGCTTGGAAAGGCCGGGCGGACTACGCGGGCGGCCAGCTATCAAAGATGTCCGTCTCCAGCAAGAAGCTCGCCCTGGAGTACTCGGGCATACGCCTCGAGGCCACGGGCCGGGTCAGCAACCTCGAGGCCCCGGATCTGGATCTGGAAGCGGCGCTGGCCCTGCAGGGCGCCGCGGCCCTGGACCTGACCTTGAAGGAC
>JAQUNT010000132.1 GCA_028717525.1 Elusimicrobiota bacterium | reverse complement strand
CGGCGCCCAGCACGTCTCGGTCTCGACCGTGGGCATCCCCCAGGGCATCGAGCGCTTCGCCGAGGATTTCCCGCAGATCAACCTGGCCGTGTCCCTGCACGCCGCCGAGGACGGCCTGCGCAGCCGGCTCGTGCCGGCCAACCGGGCCTACCCCCTGGCGGAGCTCTCCCGCGCCCTGGAGCGTTACCTGGGCGCGAGCTCCCGGAAGGTCCTCCTGGAATGCGCCCTGCTGGCCGGGGTCAACGACCGGGAGCGCGACGCCGACGCCCTGGTGGCCTTCGTCCGCCGGCTGGGGCGGGCCGAGCTTTTCCACATCAACCTCATCCTTTATAACCCTACCGCGGGGCCTCTGCGGCCGACCTCGGAGCCCGAGGCCCGGCGCTTACAGGAGCGGCTGCTGGCCGCCGGCCTCAAGGCCACCCTGCGGCAGAGCCTGGGCGCCGACATCCAGGGGGCCTGCGGCCAACTTGTATCTGAGAGGAGCCCCGATGGCAGACATCCCTGACCGAGTTTCCGAAGAGGAGCGCCTGAAGGCGCGCCCTTCCCGCGCTCGCTACGACAAGGTGCACCTGGCCCTGGAGCGCAAGTGGCGGCGGCGGGAGCTCAGGGTCGACCGCATGATGCGCGAGGTCGTCGACGTCCTCTGGAGCGCTTTCGCGGGCAGCCCCTACTCCTGGTGCGGTTTCTACCTGCTGGCGGTGGACGGCCAGAGCCTGGTGCTGGGGCCCCACCGCGACAAGCCGGCCTGCTCGCCCCTGCCCCTGCACGGGGTCTGCGGCCGGGTGGCGGCCGGCGGCCAGGCGTTCATCGTGCCGGACGTCAAGGCCCTGGGCGAGGCGCACATCGAGTGCGACCCGCGCAACCTCTCCGAGATCGCCCTGCCGGTGCGCGACAAGACCGGCAAGGTCTGGGCGGTCTTCGACGTGGACAGCGCCGCGCCCGCGGCCTTCGACGAGATGGACCAGAGGTGGCTGGAGAAGATTTTGAGGCGGTTCGAGGAGACTGGCGCGCCAGAGTCTGGCCGTTGAGCGAGCGCTTGAAATTGTCCGCCCAGGCAAGCAAGCTTGCCTGGGCGGCGCTCGTGGCAGGAGAGTTACGGATGTTGTCGTTCTGTTGTCGTTCGCGATGCGCCTAGCTGTTGCGGCTACGGTGAGAGTGTAGCTGGGTCGTATGTCAAAATTATTTCAAGGCGGGGGATTTCGGATATAATCTAACGCTCGCCCCATGGATTTCTTGACCGTCGTCCCCATCGCCGCGATCGTCATCATCGTGCTGGCCGTGGGCTTCTCCTTCGTCAACGGCTTCCACGACGCGGCCAACGTGGTGGCCACCATGATCTCCACGCGCGCCTTCCAGCCGCAGAGCGCGCTGATCATCGCGGCGGTGGCGGAGTCCGTCGGGCCGTTCCTTTTCGGGACCGCCGTGGCGCGGACCATCGGGGTGGGGATCATCCATCCCGAGGACGCCACGGTGGGCGTCATCCTCGCCGCCCTGCTGGGAGCCATCGCCTGGGGCCTGATCACCTGGTATTTCGGCCTGCCCTCGTCGTCGAGCCACGCCTTGGTCGGAGGCATGGCCGGCGCGGTCCTGGCTGCTTCCGGCCTGGCGCACCTGCGCCTGCATGGCTTCACCGCGGTGCTGGTCGTGCTGTTCACATCTCCCCTCGTGGGCCTGTTCGCCGGCTATTGGGCGCAGAACATCCTCCTCTTCATATCCCGCGGCTTCACCCCGCGCCTCAACGAGGCGTACAAGCGTCTCCAGGTCTTCTCGGCCGTGGCCCTGGCGCTTTCCCACGGCACCAACGACGCGCAGAAGTCCATGGGCCTCATCGCCATGACCTTGGTCTCGACCGGGGTGATGAGTTCCTTCATGGTCCCGGCCTGGGCGATCGTCGTCTGCGCCCTGGCCATGGGCCTGGGCACGGCCATCGGCGGCTGGCGCATCATCAAGACCGTGGGCGACCGCATCTACCGCCTGCGACCCATCAACGGCTTCGCGGCCCAGAGCGCCTCGGCAGTGGTCATCATGGGAGCGGCCGTGTTCGGCGGGCCGGTGTCCACCACCCACGTGGTGTCCTCGGCCATCGCGGGCGTGGGCTCCGCGGAGCGCATCAAGGCCGTGCGCTGGAACATGGCTTTCGACATCGCTTTGGCCTGGATCGTGACCATCCCGGCTTCGGCCGGCCTGGCCGCGGCCGCCTACTGGCTTCTGCACGCCGCCTTCCACATCCTGAGGAGGACTTGAATGGGACTTCGCGAGATCTTCTTCCCGCCCCAGCGGGATTTCATCAAGATGCTCAAAGAGCAGGCCGAGAAGACCGCCGAGGGCATGCAGGCGCTGCAGGAATACCTCGCCGACCCGACCCCGGAGCTCGATAAGAAGGTGGTCCGGCTCGAGGACGAGGCCGACGAGATGCGGCGCATCCTCATCGAGGAGCTCAACCTCTCCTTCGTCACGCCCTTCGACCGGGAGGACATCTACGCCCTCTCGCGCGCCATCGACGACATGATCGACTACGCCAAATCCACGGTCGAGGAGATGAACCTGTTCGGGGCCAAGTCCAACGAGCACCTGCAGCGCATGGCCGAGGGCCTCTGCGAAGCGGCCCGCGAGATCGCGGCCGCCATACCGCTGATCTCCACCCACCCCAACGTCTGCCAGCAGCACATCGTGCGCGCCAAGAAGGCGGAGAACTTCGTGGAGCACCGCTATCGGGAAGGCCTCGCCGAGCTCTTCAAGCTCGACGACGTCAAGGAGATCCTGAAGCTCCGGGAGATCTACCGCCACCTTTCCAACGCGGCGGACCGGGGCGACGAGGCCGCCGACATCATCGGCGACATCGTGGTGAAGATGACTTGAGTGCAAAAAGGTACAATCAGGCCATGAGGAAATGGCGCTTCCTCGCGCTGGCCGCCGCGGCCCTGCCTCTCGGCGGCTGCCTGGGCGAACTGCCCAAGATGCCGCAGGTCCAGCTGGGCAACCCGCCCCTGGCCACTCCCGGGGGGCCGGCGCCCATCAAGACCGACGCCCAGATCACCAACGCTCTGGTGGACCTGGTCAACGGCAAGAGGCAGTTCAAGGTGGACATCTCCCAGCTCCAGCCGGCCACGCCGCTGAGCGACCTCGTCAACCTGGGCTCTCCCTTGGGCTATCAGCTGCGCACGCGCTACCTCTCCCTCGGCATCCCCCTGGGCGAGGCCCTTTCGCGCAACTCGGACCCCGTCTTCCGCGAGCGGCTCATCAACCTCGCGCGCTGGGACGCGGACGGCGAGACCCGAGCCGCGGCGCTGGTGGCTCTGGCCGGGGCGCACGACGCCGCCCACTACGATGTGTTCCGCGAGGCGCTCATCCACCTCGACCCGGCCGTGCGCTTCGGCGCCCTGGAGGCCCTGCTGGTCTGGGACCATCCCGAGAGGTCCCTGCCCCTGCTGACCCAGGAGGCGGAGAGCGACACCGAGCCCATCCTGCGCGTCTATGCGGCCGGCGGGCTGGCGCGCCTGGGCGAGGCCTCGGGCTTGCTGCGGCTGCGCGCCGCCTTGGACAACGCCAGCTGGCTGGTGCGCGCCATGGCCGCGCAGTACCTGGGCGACTACGGCGGAGCCGAGGACTACGACCTGCTGGTCTCGCGCATCGGACGCGAGACGCTCAACGACTTCGTGGTGGCCGAGTACTGCATCGCCGCCCTCAAGCTCTTCCCCCAGAAGGCCCCGCCGCCCGAGCGGCCGGCGCCGGCCCCGGAGGCGCACCCGAGCGTGGACGCGGCCGCCTTCCAGCTCGAACCCCTGGTCATCGTCGCGCACCGGGACAAGATCAAGGACCAGTTCGCCGTCGACCCGCAGATCAACGCGCACCTCATCCGTTTGCTGCAACAGCGCATGGACGCGCGCCCTGACTCCCAGGCCGCGCTCGACGCGTCCATCGGCAACCTCGCCAAGCTCTCGACCGCGACCGGCTACAAGCTCAAGACCCGCTACACCGAGCTGGGCTTTCTGCTCACCGAGGGCCTGGCCGGCGTGACCGATATGCAGATGGACGCCGAGCTGGAGAGGGTCGCCCGGCAGGGCAAGAATGTCCAGACGCGCGCGGCGGCCCTGGTGGCCCTGGCCTACACCCGCGACATGCGGTACCTGCCCATGTTCCAGAACGCGACGCTGGACACCAACATCACCGTGCGCTTCGGGGCTCTCGAGTCCTTGATGATCCTCCGGAATCCGGCGGTGCAGATGCAGGTGGGGATCATGGCGCGCACGGACGCCTCCTTGCTGGCCCAGGCTTACGCCGCCTCCGACATGTGGCATATGGGCGACGTCTTCGGGCGGGAGATCCTGCTCAACCTCGCCCAGAACCAGGACTGGTTGGTGCGGTCCATGGCGGTCAAGTTCCTCGGCGATTTCGGCGGCGCCTACGAGTACACCAAGATCCTGCAGTGGTTCGCCTTCGAATCCAACCTCATGGTCAAGGCCGAGATGTGCTCGGCGCTCTTGAACCTCCAGAAGTTCAACCAATGATATGAACCTTAAATTCCTGACGACTCTGGCGCTCACCGGCGGCGACTGGGTCATCTATCTGCTGCTCTTGTGCTCGGTCGTGGCCGTGGCCGTGATCGTGGAGCGCGTCATCCTCCTGCGCCGCGAGGAGGCCGCTTTGGCCGGCCTCGACGCGGCTTTCCTGGGCGGGATGTGCTCCGAGGATCTGCCCGAACTGGAGAAGACCGTCACGCGGCATCCCGGCGCCGCGGCGCGCATCCTCCTCTCCGGGCTGGCCCAGGCGAAGCACGGCCCCGCGGGAGTGGAAGACCATCTGGTGGCGGCCACCCTGGCGGAGAAGCGCGGGCTGGAGCGGCGGCTGATGATCCTGGGCACCTTGGGCAACAACGCGCCCTTCGTGGGGCTCTTCGGCACCGTGCTCGGAGTCATCAAGTCGTTCCACGACCTGGCGGCCATGGGCTCCGGCCCCGAGGTGGTGATGCAGGGCCTCTCCGAGGCCTTGGTGGCCACCGCCGTGGGCCTCTTCGTGGCCATCCCCTGCGTGGTGAGCTACAACTACCTCTCCGGCAAGGCCAAGGACCTGCTGGCCCGGACCGAGTCCTTCGGGCGCATCCTCCTGGCGCAGGTGCGCGCGCAGCACGGGCCAGTGGCGCACAAGAAGGCCTGACATGGCGGCCGTGGCGGACGGCGAAGGGCCCATCACGGGCATCAACGTCACCCCGCTGGTGGACATCATACTGGTGGTGCTCATCATCTTCATGGCCACGGCGCCGCTCATCCATAACCGCGCCATGAAGGTGGACCTGCCCAAGGCGGCCCAGCACGAGAAGGCGGCCACCGAGGCCCTGCAGGTGGTCTGCAACGCCCAGCACGAGCTCACCCTCGCCGGCAGGAAGGTGACCGAGGAGCAGCTGGGCTCCGAGCTCAAGACCATGGTCTTGCGGGAGGCGGACCTGCGCGTGGCCCTGCGCGCGGACCGGAACCTTCCTTACGGGGACATTGTCCAAATCCTGGACGTGGTGCGCGCCGCGGGCGTGCACAAGATCGGCCTGGAAGTCAAAGCCAAGTAGCGCGCTCTCGCGATGGCGAGCCAAACCAAGGACAAGCCGGACCTTTTCCTGAAGTGCCTGGCGGCCTCCTTCGCCCTGCACCTGGGTCTGGTCATCGGCGGGCGCCTCTATCACCGGCTGGAGCCCCCGCCCCCGGTCGAGGTGGACCTGGAGGCATTCATGGGCCGCCTGGGCACGGGACCGGGCAAGTTGGGAGCTCCCAAGAAGCTCGTGCCGGATGCCAAGGGCCTGCCCAAGCCCGCCGAGGACAAGACCCCGCCCAAGCCGGCCCCGGAGCCCCCCAAGGAGAAGGAGTGGGTCGCGGCTGGGGCCAACACCAAGGTCGTGGAGAAGCTGCCCGATCCGGCCCCGACCCCGGGCGGTATTCCCGAAGGCACCGGCATCGCGGCCAAAACGGGCGGCTCGGGCGAGGGCTTGCCCTACGGCGTGCCCAACGGGACCGGGGACGGCGGCGCGCCGCTCAAGAGGCTGCCGGTCCTGCTCAACAGGGACGAGCTCCTGGCCATGCTCAGGCGCTTCTACCCGGAGAGCGAGCGCCGTGCCGGCCGGGAAGGCAAGGTGATCGTGTCCCTGCACATCGGCACGGACGGCCTGGTCGATCCCGTGGACATCCGCGATTCGGGCGGCGCGGCCTTCGACGCCGCGGCCAAGCAAGTGGGCAAGCGCATGCGCTTCTCCCCGGCCATCGGCCTGGACGACAATCCGGTCCCGGTCAAGCTGCCCCAGGCGATCCTCTTCCGCCTGGAAGACTGAAGACAGCCCGCCTGCCGGCTTCCCAGCCCGGCGGCCCGCCGGAAACAAGTCCGGTATTGCGTAATTCCGGCCCCGGGTCTACACTGGGATAAGTATTCCTTTCGAGAGCATTTCTTCAAGAAGATAAGATGGGGGCGGCGCCGTTGCCCGAAGGCAAGGGCTCGCCGGAATCCGTCCCGGACGTCGTCTAAAGATGCGACAGATCGGCATCAGCTGGCGACCTTTGGCCGCGACATTGGCGGCTGCGTCTCTGTGGGCT
>JAQUNT010000131.1 GCA_028717525.1 Elusimicrobiota bacterium | reverse complement strand
GTAGTTCTTGAGGATGAGGGCCCTGGCCTCGTCGAAGGCCTGCCTGCCGCCCGGGAACTTGAAGCCGAGGCCGACCGGGAAGAGGGGCTGGCCCGGCGCCTCGGCCGCGGCGCACGGCGCTGCCGCGGCCAGGATCACGGCCAGCGCGGCCAGGCTGAGAAAAGCGGTCCTGTTCATGGATGGATGGGCCTCCAGACTCCCGTCATGCTCACACTCGCTTGAGGGCGATGCCCTCGATGGTCTGCGCCGCGCTCTCGGCGCGGTCGACCACGACCTCGATGCGGTCGTAGATGTGCGACCACTTGACGATCTCGAGCACGCCCTCGGGCCGGGAGGCGGGCAGCTCGTAGAGCTCGCCCAGCCCGACCAGCAGGTAGCGGTCCGCGTCCGTGCGCGCCTTGGCCACGCGGCGGACTTCGGCCTCCACGCCTTGGCCGCGGTTCATGACCTGGAGCATGGCCTCGAGCGCCGCGGCCAGCTCCACGATGCCCGCGGCCAGCTCGCGCGCCGGGCCGCGCACCTCCTGCAGGCCGTAGAGGCCGACCCGCACGGCCACGGCCCGGGCCGCCTCGATGCACCCCAGCAGGGCCAGGTTGAGGGCGTGGATGTCGTCGCGGTCGCGCGGCAGGAGGAAGGTCAGCGAGAGCTGGCGGGAGACCTCGCGCGCGCCCGCCCCGGCCGCCTCGGTCGCGGCGTGCAGCCGCGAGACCTTCTCGGAGACGCTGCCGCCCTCCTGCAGGACCGCGGCCAGGCCCGCGGCGCTCTCCGCGAAGAGCCGCGCCTGGGCGCAGAGGAGCTTGTGGAACGGGAACGAGGGGCTGAACAGGCTGTCCGCGTCGCGCTTCATGAGGCGCCTCCCGCGCCCCGGCTCAGCCGCCGGGAGAGCTCGTCCATGTAGACGTAGAAGACCGGCGTGATATAGAGGGTGAAGAGCTGGGAGAAGAGCAGGCCCCCCACCACGGCCACGCCCAGGGGCTGGCGCGCCTCCCCGCCCGCGCCGATGCCCAGGGCGATGGGCAAGGTCCCGAAGATCGCGGCCATGGTGGTCATGAGGATGGGCCGGAAGCGCGCCAGGCAGGCCTGGGTGATGGAGGCCTCGCTGCCCAGCTGCTGGCTGCGCTCGGCCTCCAGGGCGAAGTCCACCATCATGATGCCGTTCTTCTTGACGATGCCCACCAGCATGATGATGCCCACGTAGGCGTACATGTCCAGCTCCATGCGCAGGGCCCACAGGGCGGCCAGGGCCCCGAAGCCGGCCAGGGGCAGGGCGGTCAGGATGGTCAGGGGGTGGATGAAGCTCTCGTAGAGGATGCCCAGCACCAGGTAGATGAGGACCACGGTGACCACGAGCAGGAAGCCCATGCTGGCCAGCGAGGACTGGAAGGCCTGGGCCGTGCCCTGGAAGCTGGTGCTGATGGTCGCCGGGAGGGTCTCGTGGGAGAAGCGCTTGAGCTCGTCTATCACGGGCCCGATGGCGTAGCCGGGCTTGAGGTTGAAGGCGATGGTGGCGGCCGGGATCTGCCCCGAGTGGTTGACCGAGAGCGGGGAGACGGTCTCCACCAGCCGCGCCACGGTGCCCACCGGGACCAGGTCGCCGCCCGAGGACCTGATGTAGAGCTTGCGCAAAGAGAGCGGCTCCTCGCGGAAGCGGGGCTCCACCTCCAGGATCACGTAGTAGAAGTTCGTCGGGGCGTAGATGATGGAGACCTGCCGCGCCCCGTAGGCCGAGTAGAAGGCGTCCTGGACCTGCTCCAATGTGACCCCCAGCAGGGCGGCCTTGTCCCGGTCCACCTCCACCGCGAGCTTGGGCTTGCGGATCTCCAGGTCCGACTTGACGTCCGTGAGGGCCGGCAGCTTGCGGATCTTCTCCTCCATCAGGGCGCCGTGCTTGTAGAGGTCGGCGAGATCCGTCGACTGCAAGGTGAACTGCCACTGGGCCGTGGCCAGCCGCGAGCCGATGCTGATGATGGGCGGGTTGACCAGCGAGACCACCAGCCCCGGCACCGCGTTGAGCTTGGGGCGCAGGCGCGCGATGATCTCGTCGACCGTGCGGCGGCGCTCGCCGCGGGGCTTGAGGCTCACGAAGACCAAAGCCTTGTTGTCCCCGCCGAACCCGACGATCGAGCAGAACTTGGCCGCCGCCACGTCCGGGTCCTGGAGCAGGGCTTCCTCCAGCAGCTTCTGGTGGCGGGCCATGTCGATGTAGGAGGTCTTGTCGTCGACCTGGGAGAAGATGCGGAAGAAGTACTGGTCCTGGGTGGGCAAAAAGCCCTTGGGCAGGGCCCGGAAGACCAGGACCATGGCCGCGGTCACGACCGCGGTGAAGAGCAGGGCCTGGCGGCGGCGGCGCATGGTCCAGGCCAAGGACCGCGCGTAGCCCTGGCGCAGGGACTCGAAGCCGCGCTCCAAAGCCGAGAAGAAGCGCCCCTGGGAGGACTGCTTGAAGCCCGCCAGCAGGCGGCTGGCGAGCATCGGCGTCAGGGTCAAGGACAGGAAGCCCGAGCACAGGATGGCGGCCGTGATGCAGACCGAGAACTCGCGGAAGAGGCGCCCCAGGATGCCCTCCATGAACATGATGGGCACGAAGACGATGGCCAAGGACACGGTCATGGAGAGCACCGTGAAGCCGATCTCGCGCGAGCCCCGCAGCGCCGCCTCCTCCGCGGTCTCCCCGGCCTCCATGCGCCGGATGATGTTCTCCAGCACCACGACCGCGTCGTCGACCACGAAGCCGATGGAGAGGGTCAGGGCCATCAAGGAGAGGTTGTTGAGGGTGTAGCCGAGCACGCCCATGAGCGGGAACACGGCCACCAAGGAGAGGGGCACGACCAGGCTCGGGATGATGGTCGGCTTGAGCGCCCGGATGAAGAGGAAGATGACCACCACGACCAGCACGATGGTGGCGGCCATGGTCAGCTGGACGTCGCGGATCGACTCCCGGATGAACTCCGACTGGTCGTAGAACAGGTCCAGGTCCATGGCCCCCGGCGCGGCCGCGCGCAGGGCCGGGAGCTTGGCCTTGATGCGGTCGGCCACCAGGGCGGTGTTGGCCCCGATCTGCTTGCGCACGCGCAGGACCAGGCCCGCGTGCCGGCGGCCCTCCTTGAAGTAGAGCATGGAGGTGCGGTCGTTCTCCACCCCGTCGATGGCCCGCCCCAGGTCCGAGATCCTCAGGGGATAGCCGTTCTGGTAGGCGACGATGAGCGAGTTGAACTCCCGGGCATTGCGCAGCTGGCCGTTGGAGTCCAAGGTGAAGGCGGAGCGCGGCCCGTCCAAAGTCCCCACGGGCATGTTCACGTTGTTCTTCTGCAGGGCCTTGGCCACCTGGTCGATGCCCAGGCCGCGGTCGGCCAGGCGGTCGGGGTTGACCTGGACCCGGACGGCGTATCTCTGCGGCGGCACCGAGTCCACCAGGGCCACCCCGTCCACCGCGGAGAGGTGCGCGATGAGGACGTTCTCCGCGAAGTCGTTGAGCGCGGTGACCGGCAGGCTCTCCGAGGTCACGGCCAGGAAGATGATGGGCATGTCCGCCGGATTGACCTTCTGGTAGGTCGGCGGGTTGGGCATGTTGCGCGGCAACACGCCCATGGCCGCGGCGATGGCGGAGTTGACGTCGAGCGCGGCCGCGTCGATCTTGCGGCTCAGGGAGAACTGGATGTTGATCGTGGTGGAGCCCAAGGTGCTGACCGAGGTCATGGACTCGATGCCGGCGATGGTGGAGAACTGCTTCTCCAGAGGGGTGGCCACGGTCGAGGCCATGGTCTCGGGGCTGGCCCCGGGGAGGTTGGCGGTGACGCTGACGGTCGGGAAGTCCACGTCCGGCAGGTTGTTGATGGGCAGCTGGCGGTAGCTGAGCAGGCCGAAGAAGAGGATGCCGCCCATGACCAAGGTGGTCATGACCGGGCGTCGGATCCAGCTCTCGGAGAGGTTCACGGGCCGTCGCGGAGGACCTTGACCTTGCGCCCGGTCTTGAGCTTGTTCTGGCCGTCCGTGACCACGGTCTCGCCGAGCCTGAGGCCCTTGCCGATCACGGCGTACGGCCCGCAGGCCTGGCTCACCACGATGGACCGCTGCTGGGCGGTCTGATCCGGGGCCACCACGAAGACGTAGGAGCCCTGGGGGTTGGCCTGCACGGCCTCGGCCGGAGCGACCAACGCGTCGGGCAGGGTCTCCAAAGTCAGGACCACCCGCACGAACTGGCCGGGCCAGAGCGCGGCGTCGTGGTTGGGGAACTCGGCCTTGAGCCGGACCATGCCGCTGGCCTTGTCCACGGAGTTGTCCAGGAAGGAGATCCGGCCCCCGGCGCGCTGGAGTGTCGTCTCCGGGACGGAGACCGACACCGCCGGGGCCGAGGCGGCCACGAGGCGCTTGACGTCGAGCAGGTGCTTCTCGGGTATGGAGAAGGAGACCTTGGCCGGATCGAGCTGGTTGATCACGACCAGGGGGGTCTTGTAGGCGTCGACCACCACCCCCTTGTTGGCGAGGTAGGTCCCGGCCCGGCCCGAGATCGGGGAGCGGATCTCGCAATAGGACAGGTTGAGCCGGGCCTGCTCCGCCGTGGCCCGCCCCGACTCGACGGCCTGCTCCAGGGCGGCGCTGGCGGACTGGTTCCTCTCGAAATCGGAGCGGGAGGTGGCCCCATGCTCGAAGAGGTAGGCGAAGCGGCCGGCCTCGGCCTTGTTGTACTTGAGCAGCACCTCGTCCCTGACCAAATGGCTCTCGGCCTCCTTGAGCTTCTGCCGGAAGGGGTTGGGGTCGATGCTGAAGAGGAGATCTCCCGCCGAGACCGCCTGGCCCTCGCGGAAGTGCCGCTGGAGGATCTCGCCGGAGACGCGCGAGAGCACGGTCACGTTGTTGTAGGCCTCGATGGCGCCCACGGTCTCCACGGTCACCGGCACGCTCATGCGCGCGACCTTGCCGGCCCGGACCGGGACCTCGGGCGCCGGGGCCGGGGCCCGGCCGCAACCGGCGGCCAGGGCCGCCGCGAGGACCGCCAGGCCCAGGGCTTTCATGGAGAACCGATGATACCAAAATTGGCCGGAGCGGAGGGCGTCGCGGCCTCGACGGGCAGTGTGGTATCATCCGGTGGTTATGAGGAAAGCGGCGGCCCTGGTCCTGGCGGCAGCCCTGCTCCCGTGCGCCCTCCGGGCCGGGGCCGTTCCCGGCCGCGACCCCCTGGCCTTCGTGGTGGTCGCTTCGACTGTCCCCGGCGACGGGGGCCTCGTCCGCTCCCGCCTGAAACGATCCCTCGCCTCGCCCACGGCCCGCGGCCTCGCCGCGCGCTACGCCGCCCTGGGGGTCACCCTGGTCGTGGAGTTCGCCGAGCCGCCCGACGCCGACCTCTGGGCGGTCCAGCGGGTCGATTCCGGCACGGCCGTGATCGCCCTGGCCCCGTTCCTGCGGCAAGGCGGCGAACCGGCCTTCGGCCGCGCCTTCTGGCACGAGGCCTGCCACGCCCTCGCGCAGGCCGAGGCCGACCGGGCCGGCATCCATCTCTGGGACCTGTTCTTCGACGACGAGCTCTCCTGCTACGCGGCCGGCGAGGTGATCCGCCTGGAGCTCGGCGGCGCGCCCGACATCGACGAGATGTCCTCCGCCTTGGCGCTGAGCACCGCGGGCTTCGCGGCCGCCATGCTCAGGCAGGAATCCAACGGCGCCCTGACCTGGGAGGAAACGGCCGACCCCCTGGCCGCGTGGCGGGCGCGCCAGGCGTCTTTGCAGCCCCTCAAGAAGCGCGCCGGGCAGGTCTTCCAGCGCGTGCCGGTCTGGCGCTACCGCATCCGCAAGGTGGTGGCGGCCGGGCTCATCGGGCCCGGCCGGCTCCAGACGCTCGGCTACGAGCTCGACGCGAGCGAGCGGACCCGGGGCGGGCTCGACGGCATCCTGCGGCTGGAGAAGTCCCTGGACCGGCGCCTGGAGTTCTTCGCCTCCGCCGGCGGAGCCTGGCATCTCCGGCGCCTGGCCGAGTTCCGCAAGGCCGCCCTGCCCAGGCGCGCGCACGCGGAGGTCGTGGCCCTCCAGGCCCGCTACCGCCGGCTCGCGGCCCGGCGCTCATCGCGCCCCGGGCCGGCCGCGGACGCGGGCGGCGAGAGGCCGGCGGACTGGCGGGAACTCCAGGCGGCCTACGAGTCCCTCAGGGCGCGGGACCCGGGCTGCTGCGCCGACGAACCGCCTTACGACGGACCCTAGGCCGGCGCGCGGAATCAGACGGCCAGCTCGATGCCCACCGGGCAGCAGTCTAAGCCCACCACCTTGTCGAGGATGAAGGCCCGCTTGAAGCGCGGCCGGCCAAGTCCTGCCGACCCACTGCCGTGCGTTATTGAGGCGCACGGTACCTGTCCGTCTTCCTTACGGGCAGGTGCGCGGGTCGGTGGCGCCCGGCGCACAGCGCCGGGCGCTCATCGAACGACATGAGCCGCGCCGCAGAGACTTATCCACGGACTCGTTACGTACGGGACTGACAAAAATATTTGGGTTATTGGGCCTGGTTGCAGACAATCTCTGGCCGCATCCGCAGATAGCTTGTGACCCAGAGCTTTAGCGCCTTCGGTGTGCTAAGGCTACGAGTCTGTCG
>JAQUNT010000130.1 GCA_028717525.1 Elusimicrobiota bacterium | reverse complement strand
TGGATGGCGCGGTCGATGGTGAGGCGCAGGGCCCGCGGCAGCCCTTCGGAGGCCTCCGCGTCCTGGTAGATGGCCCGCCCCGACCCGTCCCGGACATAGGCGAGGCGGCGGGGTTTGCCTTTGAGCCGGTCCGCGAAGGTGAGCTCCAGGCCCGAGAGTCCCTTCTGGTCGGTTCCCAGCAGGCCCAGCACGCTGCGCGCCAGGTCTCCGTTGGGGTAGAAGCGGCGGTAGCGCAGCGCCAGGCCTACGGCGGTGAAACCGAGCCTCTTATTCTTGGGGAGCCTGGAATCGGCGAGCTTCGCATCATTCAGGCCGCGGATCTCCCCGGCGCTCAGGTCCTCCTTGATGAACGGAGCGCGCTCGTCCCGCTGGAACTTTCGGCGCACCTCGGGTTCGGGTAGGGAGAGCAGGCGCGAGAGCTCCGCGGCCAGAGCCGGAGCTTGCTGGCCCAGGCGCGGCCGATCCACAAAGCAGGACCAGTAGGGTATGGACTGGGCCAGCAGGCGCCCCCGGCGGTCCTGGATCTCAGCCCGCGGCAGGGATTCCTGCGTGATGCGCTCCACCTCGCCCGCGACCTTGGATTCCAGGCGGCTGTGCTGCATGACCTGGAGGTGGGCCAGACGGAAGGAGAGGGGCAGCAGGGGCAGAAGGCAGAGCCCCGCCACCGCGGCGAGGCGTGAGTTGAGGTCCAAGCCGCAGGCCTCAGGCGGCGGTGCCGGAGAACACCCGGTGCGTCCGCGAGATCAGGCGCTGCAGAAGACCTGCCGGGGCTGCCGCGCCGGTCGGTCCATCCAGGCTGCGCAGGGACTGCGGCGCCGCCAAGGACATCCCTAGGCGGCCGCGGGCTTGGGCGGATAGATTGGCCGGGGCCAGGAGGGCCTCCAAGCGCATGCGCAGCGCCCCGTTGGAGCACCGCATGAGGAGAATCTGCTGGCGGGCGCTCTCGACCCGGTAGCCCAGACGGGTGGCCTGCACGTGCTGCCAGACGATGGCCATCAGGAAGGCCCCGCCCGCGACCAGCCAATACACCCGGCGGCGGTGGAGGTCCGGGTTCTGCCGTTGTCTCATGAGAGGCTCCTGGGAAGCCGCCCTTCCATTAGCGAGTCCCATCCTAGCATTAGCTCAAAATCTTTGGCGGGGACCCCGCCGAGTGGGCCCCCGCCAGATCTTTGGCGGGGACCCCGCCGAGTGGGCCCCCGCCAGATCTTTGGCGGGGACCCCGCCGAGTGGGCCCCCGCCAGATCTTTGGTGGGGACCCCGCCGAGTGGGCCCCCACCAGATCTTTGGTGGGGACCCCGCCGAGTGGGCCCCCACCAGATCTTTGGTGGGGATCCCGCCGAGTGGATCCCCACCAGAACTTCGGCGAGCGCCCCGCCGAGTGGGCGCTCGCCAAAACGTTGTTAGGCACACCTCCTGTGGAACACCGTGCGCCAGATGTAACCAGATTTCCCGATCGGGACGATCGGCGCCAGGTCGATCGTCTCCTCCCGGTCCTGCAGGAAGCCTACGGCGCTGTCGAGACGCATCATCGCAGCAAGACCGACGGACGAACCGCTCAATGCCACGGGGCTTTTCATGAGAGTTTCTCCACGATCCTGAGTTTTGCGCTCCGCGCCCGGGGGTTCCGGGCCACTTCTTCGACCGAGGGGGAGATGGGCGGCTTCCCCCCCGCGCTTTCCAGATACCGGCACGCGCCTTGCTCGACGAACGACGAGAAGATGTTCTTGACGATGCGGTCCTCGAGGGAATGGAAGCTGATGACCGCGATGCGTCCCCCCTGCCTCAGATAGGGCAGGACGCTCTCCAGTCCGCGGGTGAGGTTCTCCAGCTCCGCGTTGACCGCGATGCGCAGGGCCATGAAGGTCCGCGTCGCCGCGTGGGTGCGGCCGCGCGGCAAGAAGCCCGCGATGAAGGAGGCCAGCTCGGTGGTGGTCGCGAAGGCCTTCTCCTGGCGGCGCGCCGCGATGGCGCGCGCGATGCGGTTGGCCGCGGGCTCCTCGCCGAACTCCTTGAGCAGCAAGGCCAGCTGCTCCGCCGGCCAGTTGTTCACGATCATGCCGGCGGTCAGCGGGTTGTCCGGGGAGAGGCGCATGTCCAGGGGGCCTTCGACGGAGAAGCTGAAGCCGCGCTCGGGCTTCTCGAAGTGCATGGAGCTGATTCCCAGGTCGAAGAGGGCTCCGGCCAGAGGGAAGAACTTCTCCGCCTCCAAAACCTGGCCCAAGGTGCGGAAGTTGGCGCGGACCGCCCGGAATTGTCCGGGGTGGGCCTTCAGCCGTTCGCCGGCTGCGTGGAGGGCCTCAGGATCCATGTCCAATCCCAGGAGCCTGCCTTGGGCCGATATCTTGTTGAGGATGGCCTCGGAATGTCCGCCGAGACCCAGGGTCGCGTCCAGGTAGAAGCCCGCCGGCTCGTTGACGAGATGGCGCAGCACCTCCTCGAGGAGGACGGGCTCGTGTTCGTATTCCATGGGTTCCTTGACCAGGAAGACCGGACGCGGCAGAGTGACGGTCATAGCTCGACGCTCTTGCTCACCGCTTGGTAAGCCGGGGCGACCTTGGATTTTTCGTAAGCCTGCCAGCGGCGGCTGTCCCAGATCTCGGCGCGGTTGCCCGCGCCCTGCACCAGGACCTGGCCCTTGAGGCCGGCGTGGTCCTTGAGGTACTGGGGGACGAGCAGGCGTCCCGCGCCGTCCAGCTCGACTTCCACGGCCTCGGAGAAGAACTTGCGCTTGAAGGCGCGTTCCTTCTCTTTGTCCGCCATCGCGAAAGCCTGCAGGCCGTTCTCCACGAGGTTGTTCCACTGCGAGGGCAGGTAGAGGTAGAGGCAGCCTTCCATGCCGCTGGTGACGAAGACGCTCTTGGCCTTCTCCTGAGTGAGCAGCTCCCGGTACTTGGGAGGGATGGCCAGGCGGTTCTTCTCGTCGAGGGCGTATTCGTAGCGGCCGATGAGCAGGGTCACTGAAACTCTCCCACTTTTCTACATCTCATTCCACTCATCACCACTTTGCCCCACTGGGACTAGATTGTAGGGTATAAGCCCAATCCTGTCAAGGCCTAATTTAGTCCTAGGCGGACTTTCTTTTAGGGGCGCGGCGGATGACTACGGCAGGGGCGCCGACGTCATCAGGCTGGAGAGGCGGTTGGTGGTGATCTCGTAGCGCCAGGCGTACTCGAGGGCCTTGACCCGGTTGTAGGGCATGCCGTAGGCCCGGTAGAGCGACTCGGCGAGGGGGCGCCCCTCGCGCAGGTAGCGCGAGAACTTGAAGAAGGAGGACTTGTACTGGGTCCGGATGAGGAAGCGCACCAGGCTGTAGGACTGCGCGTACCACAGGCGCACCTGGGCGTCGCCCATGCCTTTGGTGGAAGCCACGCCCATGAGCTCGTCGAGAGCGAAGCCGCCGCCGCGCTCGAGGATCTGCAGGTTCTCGCGCAGCCAGACCGGCCGCGCCTGGCCGCGCTCGATCTGGATGAGGGTGGCCATGCCCTCGCTGAGCCAGAGCGGGTCCGGGTGGCCGCCCGAGAAGAAGTTGTCGTAGTAGATGTGGCAGAGCTCGTGCGCGAGGATGCCGGGGAGCTCCGCGCTCTCGTAGAGATAGACCTTGCGCTTGGGCACCGAGCTGGCCCCGCCGGACCAGGCCGGCCGCCCGGTCATGTCGCGGTAGGTGTTCTGGTTCTGGAAGAGGAAGACGAGCACGCGCTCGTCCTTGGCCCAGGGCGAGAAGGGCGCCAGATCGAGCATGAGGTTGCCGTGCAGGTTATCCAGGAGCTCCATGAACTCGGGCGAGGGCGGAGCCGACTCCGCGTAGATGGTGAAGTGGCGGGTGTGGCGCTTGACGAAGCCCACGGGCAGCGGGGTCTCGGGGGCCGGCCGGGCCATGGGAGGCCGCGCGACCACGGCGCCCGGCTCGGAGGCCGGAGGGGCCGCCTCCTTCGCGGCCGGGCCGCGGATGTAGTCCGGGGCGCGGACCTCCCCCAGAGAGGACGGCGGCAGGCCCGGCGGGGCGTCAGCCAGGGGCGACGGGGCCGAGGGCGGCCGCACCATGGCTACGGAGGACGCGTCCGGAGCGGCCTCGGTATACTCCGCGGTCTCCTGCCGGTATTCGGACGGGCTCTGCTCGGGCGGGACGCTCTGCGGGAGCGCGGACGCCCCCGCCAATTGGGAGGGCAAGGGGTTGGTGTAGGGGCTGACCACCTTGTTCATCCGCTCCTCCTCCTCTTCGCCCAGGTACTGGTAGACCATGACGCCCCAGAGGCTGAGGAGCACGACCCAGATGAGGATGCGGAGTCGGTGTAGGACGTCCACGGTATTAGTTTAGCCCGTTTGCCCGCTTTTTCAAGCCGAACAGCGAGAGGCATCGGTCCCGGCTCTCTTGGGGCAGGCGGTAGGGGATGCACTTCATCAGGGCCGCGGCGCGGCGCTCCAGAACGCGCCGCAGCCCCTGGTCCTCGGGGTCGGGCGCCGCGCTCTGGAAGATGAGGACCAGGCCTTCGGGCCCGATGAGAGGCAGAGCCAGCTCCAGGGCGCGCGGCAGGGGAGCCAGGGCCCTGGCCACCACCGCGTCGAAGCCCTCCTCCGGGACTCTCCCCTCCCCGGCCCGCCTCAGGGCTACCGTGAGGCCGGGCAGGCCGGAGCGGACAGCCATGCCGTTGAGGAACCGGAATTTCCGCTCCAGAGACTCCATGAGCGTCACTTGGGCCTGCGGCCAGGCGATCTTGATGGCCATGCCGATGCATCCGCCCCCGGCGCCCAGGTCTAGGATCCTGGGGGAGGGCCGCCGGACCTCCTTAATAAGGAGGCCGGCAGCGGCCAGGCCGTCCGCCACGTGTCTCAGGAGCACGACCTCCGGAGCGGCGTCCGAGATCAGGTTCGTCTTCCGGTTGGCCGCCAGCAACTCCCCGACATAGGATCCGATCTGGGCGATCTGCTGCGGGCCGAGGGAAAGCCCCCAGCCGGCGGCCGCGGCGCGCAGGGCGGAGACGGCCTCCGGCTCGGTCATGAGGCGCCGCGCCTGCGCGCTCTCTCGGACCAGACCCAGAGGATCTGCACGTCCGAAGGGGTCACGCCGGGGATGCGTCCCGCCTGGCCCAAGGTGCGGGGCGCGACCTTGGCCAGCTTCTGGCGGGACTCCAGGGGCAAGGTCGGGATCCCCGCAAAGTCCAGGACCCGGGGGATCGGCACGTCCTCCCATCGGCGCATCCTCTCCGCGGCCTGCCTCTCGCGCCGGATGTAGCCCGCATAGGCGAGTTCGGTCTCGCGCTGGGCCTGGGCCCTGGCCAGGGACCAGGGGGAGAGCTCCGGGTCCCCGGCCGCGGGACCGCCCGCCACCGCGTCCTTGTAGAGCAGGAACCGGGAGTAGGCGGCCGGCGGGACGAGTCCGAGCCCGAAGCCCTTCTCCATGAGCCGCAGGTCCGCGTTGTCCGAACGCAGGGTGAGCCGGTACTCGGCGCGGGCCGTGAACATGCGGTAGGGCTCGTCGACCCCCTTGGTCACCAAGTCGTCGATGAGCACGCCGATGTAGGCTTCGTCGCGGCCGAGCGCGAAGGGCTCGCGCCCTTGGACCTGCAGGGCCGCGTTGACCCCGGCCATGAAGCCCTGGGCCGCGGCCTCCTCGTAGCCCGTGGTGCCGTTGATCTGGCCGGCGAAGAACAGCCCGGGGACCTCCTTGGTCCGGAGGGTGGGCTCGAGCTGGGTCGGCGGGCAGTAGTCGTACTCGATGGCGTAGCCGGGGCGCAGGATCTCGGCGGCCTCCAGGCCCGGGATGGAGCGCACCAGAGCCAGCTGGACATCTTCGGGCAGGCTGGTGGAGAGGCCGTTGACGTAGGTCTCCAGGGTGTGGAACCCTTCGGGTTCCAGGAATATCTGGTGGCGCTCCTTGTGCGGGAACTTGACCACCTTGTCCTCGATGGAGGGGCAGTAGCGCGGCCCGATGGACTTGATGCGGCCGCAATAGAGCGGGGCCTGGTGCAGGTTGTCCCGGATGATGCGGTGCGTCGCCGCGCCGGTGTAGGTGATATGGCAGGCCAGCTGCGGGTTCGTGAGGCGCTCGGTGAAGTGCGAGAGCGGCTGCGGCGGCTCATCGCCGAGCTGCGGCTCGCAGCGGGAGGTGTCGATGGTCCGCGCGTTGAGACGCGGCGGGGTGCCGGTCTTGAGCCGGCCGACCGTGAAGCCCAGGCGGCGCAGGTCGTCGGAGAGCTCGATCGAAGGGGCCTCGCCGCCGCGGCCGGCCGGGAAGGTCCGCAGCCCGATGTGGATGAGGCCGTTGAGGAACGTGCCGGCGGTGAGGACCACCGCGGAGCCCTCGCAGCGGACGCCCCGCCGGGTGAGCACGCCGCGCAGGCGCGAGCCGTCCAGGATGAACCGTGCCGCCTCGTCCTGGCGCAGCTCGAGCCCCGGCTGACTCTCCAGGGCTTCCTTCATGGCGAGGTGGTAGAGCGACTTGTCGCATTGCACGCGCGGGGAGCGCACCGCAGCGCCGCGGCTGCGGTTGAGGGTCTGGAACTGGAGGCCGGAGCGGTCCGTGGCCTTGGCCATCTCCCCCCCCCAGGGCGTCGAGCTCGCGCACCAGCTGGCCCTTGCCCACGCCGCCGACGGATGGGTTGCACGACA
>JAQUNT010000129.1 GCA_028717525.1 Elusimicrobiota bacterium | reverse complement strand
CCGTCGAACGTGGTGCTGCCCGTGTGATAGATCCCCACGACCCGGAAGGCTTCCGCGCCCATGCTGCCGTCGTCGGCCTGGGCCATGAGCACCACCTTCTCGCCCAGGCGCAGGTCCAGGCGCTGGGCGATCTTGTCTCCCATGACCGCCTCGCGCGGAGAGTCGGAGAGGTAGCGCCCCTGGACCAGGTAGCCCGAGATGGTGGTGATGTCCTTCTCCTTGTCCGGCTCCACCGCGCAGATCATGGCGCCCAACGAGCCGGCCGGGGAGGAGACCAAGCCCGTGACATTGATGCGCTTGCCGAAGGCGCGCACCCCGGGCTGAGCCGCCAAGGCGGCTTCCACGGGCGCGGGGTCCGCGATGTACTGGTCCGGGAACTTGTACTCCTTGATGCTGCGGTTCTGCACCTGGATGTGGCCGGTGATGGAGCCCGTGGCGCGCTCGATGAGCTGGCTCTGCACGCTGCGGACCATGCTCTGGCCGAACATGATGGCGGCCAGGCCGCAGGCCATGGAGGCCACGGTGATGAGGCTGCGCCGCAGGTTGCGGCAGACGTTGCGCCAGGCTAGGCGAAGCACTACCTCACCCCTTTCTGCAGCCGCGACAGACTGAAGAAGGAATCCTCCAGCGGGATGTCGAACTCGATGTCGCGGTAGTGGATGGCGGTCCTCTGCCCGGGCTTGCGGTGCGGCCGGCATTCCAGGCGGGTCGGGATGAGCCGGCCTCCCATGCGCTTGATGTCCGAGAGAGTGATGGTGCGGATGAGCTCCCCGCGCTCGGAGTAGTCCTCCTCCTTGAGCCCCACCACCTCGTCTCCGGGGTAGACCGCGGCCCAGAACAGCACCTTGCCCCAGACCACGGGCGCGTGCGGCTTCGGGTCGGCCTGGATCTCGTAGACCGTGCGGCCCTCCTCAGGCGTCTTCTGGACGAGCTTGTGCTCGTAGTCCTTGACGATGGAGTCGGCCTTCACGATATCCTCGTAGGTGAAGTCCGAGCCCTGCCAAGAGCTGTGCATCATGGTCGGGGGCACCTTGATGACGCGCTCCACGCGCGGCAGCCAGACCCACATCTCGTTGCCGCGGCGCAGGGTCACGTTGCCCGCGTCCTTGGGCGGGGCGTGGACGAGGATGAAGGCCAGCTTGCGCTCCCGGTTCCAGCCCTCCACGTCGAGCCGGCGCTCCCAGGAGGGAGTGGTGATGGTCATGGTCAGGCGCGCGTGGCTGGTGTCGCCGCGCAGGGCCTTGTTGGCGCGGTCCACGATCTCGGAGACGGTCAGGTCCGCGGCGGAGCCCGCCGCGGCCGCGGCCAAAACCAAGCCGAGCATCGCGGACACGCGGTGATTCTACAACTTAGCGGCTGCCGAAGTCCGCTCCGCCGGTGGACGCCGACGGGCCAAAACCCTATAATCTCCCTGATGAACAAGCGCTATTTCTGCATACACGGACACTTCTACCAGCCCCCCCGGGAGAACCCCTGGACCGAGACCGTGGAGCGCCAGCCCTCGGCCCGGCCCGAGCACGACTGGAACCGGCGCATCGCGCGGGAATGCTACATCCCCAACAGCCAGGCGCGCCTGATGGACTCGCACCACCTCATCAGCGAGCTGGTCAACAACTACGAGCACGTGGACTTCGACTTCGGCCCCACCTTGCTCACCTGGTTCGAGAAGGCCTATCCCTACGACTACCGCCGCCTGCTCGAGGCCGACCGCAGGAGCTGCGCGCGCCTCTCCAGCCACGGCAACGCCATGGCCCAGGCCTACAACCACATGATCCTGCCCTTGGCCAAGCCCAGGGACCTGCGCACCCAGATCCTCTGGGGCCTGGCCGACTTCCGCAGCCGGTTCGCACGAGAGCCCGAGGCCATGTGGATCCCGGAGACCGCGTGCAACGACGCGGTCCTGGAGACCCTGGCCGAGCACGGGCTCAAGTACGCGGTGCTGGCCCCCACCCAGGCGCGGCGCGTGCGGCGCATGGGGACCGAGGCCTGGACCGACGTCTCCACCGGAGGCCTCGACCCGCGCCGGCCCTACCTCTGGAAGGCCGCGGGCGCGTCGGGCGGCAAGTCCCTGGCCCTCTTCTTTTACGACGGCGGCCTCTCCCACGCCGTGGCCTTCGAGAAGGTCATGGTGGACGCCAAGGGCTGGGCCGACCGCATCGCCGCTGCCTTCTCCGCCGACGCGGCCGAGGACCAGCTGGTCCACATCTGCACGGACGGCGAATCCTACGGCCACCACGAGAAGTTCGGGGAGATGGGCCTGGCCCACCTGCTGGTGCAGGAGCTGCCCAAGCGCGGCATCGAGGTGGTCAACACCGCCGCCTACCTGGCCGGGCACGAGCCGGCCTGGGAGGCCGAGATCAAGCCCGGCGCCGACGGCCTGGGCACCTCTTGGAGCTGCAGCCACGGCGTGGCGCGCTGGAGCGACGCCTGCGGCTGCGGCGGCGAGGGCAAGAGCCTGGCCTGGCGCCGGCCCATGCGCGACGCCTTGGACTGGCTGCGCGACCACCTGGCCCTCATCTTCGAGCGCGAGGGGGCGCGCGTCCTGCGCGACCCTTGGGCCGCGCGCGACGCCTACATCTCGGTGGTGCTCGACCGCTCGGAGGCGAACGTCTCCCGGTTCATGAGCGAGCACCTCAAGGCCGAGGACCGCCCGGAGGACCGCGTCAAGGCCCTGCGCCTGCTGGAGATGCAGAGGCACGCCATGCTGATGTACACCAGCTGCGGCTGGTTCTTCTCGGACATCTCGGGCATCGAGGCCGTGCAGAACCTCCAGTACGCGGCGCGGGCCGCGGAGCTGGCGCGCCTGGCCGCCGGCGTAGAGATGGAGCGCGGCCTGGCCGCGCGCCTCAAGTCCGCGCCCAGCAACTACTCCGAGCACCGCGACGGGGAGGGCGTCTACCGCAGGCTGGCCTTGGCCGGGCGCGTGGACGAAGACCGCGCCGCGGCCCATCTGGCCATCGCCAGCCTCTTCTGCGAGGGGAAGGAGCAGTGGCCCCTGGGGCTGGCCGAGGCGGCCTTCACCGGCCTGGTGCGCCACCGGACCGACGGCATCCGTCTGGCCGCGGGCCAGGTCGCGGTGCGCGACGGGGTCACCCAGGCGCGCTGGCAGCGGACCTTCCTGGCCGCGGCCATGCCCGACTACACGGTCACGGCCTATGTCTCGGCCGCGGACCCCGGGCCCGGCGGGCTGGAGGCCCTGGCGGCGCGCGTCCAGTCCGTGCGCAAGGGCGCGGACCTGGACCTGCCGGCCCTGGCCGGCGAGCTCGCGGCCGGACGCCGCTTCGGCTTCGCGGACCTCCTGGCCGACGAGCGCGAGCGCATCCTGCGCTGCCTGGTGGAGAGGCGCCGGCAGGTCTGGGAGGACTCCCCCCTGCTGAACATGGACGAATGCCTGGGCCTGGCCGAGCAGCACGCCCGGCTCGGCCTGGAGCTGCCTCCGGGGCTCCGGGGGCAGACCGAGGCCGCTTTGGACGCCTGGCTCCTGCGCCGGGCGCGCGGTTTCCGCCAGCAGCCGGACGCGGACCTCGCGGACGTGGCCGCGACCATGGCCAGGGCGCGGTCAGCGGGCCTGTGCGCGCCTTCGGCCGCGGCGGAGGAGGAATGGGAGGCCTGCGCGGTGTGGGTCCTGGACTCCTTGGAGAAGGACTTCTCCGCGGCCTGGCTGGGGCGGCTGGCTGCCCTGGCCGCCCTGGCGCCGGCCGCGGGCCTGACGCGCTGGCGCTACCGGGCCCAGAACCGGTTCTTCGAGCTGCTGCGGCGCCTGCCGCCGGACGGAGACGAGAAGGTGCGGCTGGTGGGAGAGATCGACGAGGCCGCGCGCATCCTGGAGATCTCGGCCGACGCCTGAGGCGGACCATGGAGCCTCGGGAGATGGAGTTCTGGGAGGGCTTCCCGGACCTCTGCCGGGCCCTGGGCGGCGAAGGGGCCTTCTTGGTGGTCCAGGATGAGAAAGGGCGGCCCAACCCGATGACCATCGGCTGGGCCCAGGCCGGGAGAGTCTGGGGCGAGCCCGTCCTCAACGTCCTGGTGCGGCCCTCCCGATACACTTTCGGCCTGCTGGAGAAGGCGCGGCGCTTCTCGGTCTGCGTGCCCGCTGCGGGGCGGCTCGCGGGCGAGCTGGCCTTCTGCGGCAGCAGATCCGGCCGCGACTGCGACAAGGCGGCGGTCCTAAAACTCAAGACCGCCCCGGGGCTGGAGCCTGGGGTCTCGGTCCTGGCGGACTGCGCCGTCTTCTTCGAATGCTCGACCGTGCACCAGACCCGCGTGCTCCGGGAGACCTTGGACCCGGACATCATCGCCGGCTACTATCCGCAGGGCGACTTCCATACCATCTTCAGCGGCCGCATCCTCCGCTGCTACAAGTCTGCGCATGGGGCCTAGCAGCGCCCCGGGCCGGCCTTATCTCATCGTCCTGCTCCTGGCCGCTTTGCTCTACGCGGCCCAACTGGGGCGCGCTTATGTCGGCTTCCTCATAGACGACGCCTACTACGTCATGGCCGCCCGGTCCTTGCTCCAGGGCCGCTACACGGACCTGGTCAGGGCGGACACGCCCCCCCTCATCCATTTCCTGCCGGGGCTGCCTCTGTTCCTGGCGCCCTGGGTGGCCTGCGTCGCGCCGCACTGGCAGCTCCTACAAGGCTTGGCCGTGGCCTTGCTCCTCGCCGCAGCCGCCCTCCTCAACCGCTGGCTGGAAGGCCGCTTGACCGGGCGGCAGCGGTTCTGGGCGGTCCTGCTCTTCGCGTTCAACCCGGCCGTGGTGCGCTACTGCAGTCTGGTGACCTCCGAGGCCTGGTTCCTGGTGCTCTGGCTGCTGATCCTGTCCCGTCTCGACGCGGTCCTGGGGCGGCAGCCGCGGGCCGGGGACCCCTGGCTGCTCGCCCTTCTGCTGGGCTGGGCCGCCTTGACCCGGCCGGAGGGCATCATCCTGACCGCAGCCGCGGCCTGGCTCGCCCTCTCCCCGCAGCGGCGCGCGCGCCTCTGGCCCGCCCTAGCCGGCGCCGGCGCCATCTGGGCCTCCTGGTTGCTGCGCAACTACTGGGTCTCCCGGAACGTCTCGGACTACCTGGGGGAATGGCGGGCGGACCTGCGCTCCGGACCCATCTGGAGCAACTGGGGCGCGGTCCTGGACTGCCTCTTCGTGCAGAGCGCCGGGCTCCTGGCCCCGCAGGCCGGCTATGGGCCCTGGCGCGCGCTGGTCCTGCTGGGCGGACTGGCGCTGGCTCTGCTGGGCTTGCGCGAGTTCCTCAAGAGGTGCCCGGATCCGGCCTCCCGCGCCGCAGCCGCCGCCTGGGGCCTGTATCTGGCCGTGCACCTGCTCTGGCGGCCCCTGGACGTGCGCTACTTCCTGCCGCTGCTGCCGCTGCTCTCCGTGTTCTTGGTCCTGGGTCTGACCTTGCTGCTTGGACGCGCTGGCGGGGCTCGGTGGCTGGGCTGGTCCGCGGCCGTCCTTCTGGCCGGGACCTACGCGGTGCAGGACGCCCGTCTGCTCCTAGACGGCGTGACGACGCCGCCGTCCGGCAGCGGCCGCAACCCCACGGCCACCTGGAGCCGGGTCAAGAGCCTCCTGCCCGAAGACGCCCCATTGCTGAGCAACAACGGCCCGACCGTCTGCCTCTACACCGGCCATCAGGCCTATCCCCTGCCCGTGGGGATCAAGGACGCGGACGAGTTCCTCTACCTGCTGGCGCAGAAGGACATCCGCCACATACTGCTCTTCGAGCCCATCACCGACGTCTCTCCCGCGCACCAGCGGGCCTGGCTGCGCGTCCGGCAGTGGCTGCGCTCGGAGCCGCGGCGCTTGGCGCCGGTCTTCGTCCAGCCCGAGGAGGGCAGCAGCCTCTATCGCGTCGCGACATCCGGGGCTTTCGCGCGGGCCTACGAGCTCACCCTCGGGGCGCGGCGCGACTTCGGCCTGGGCGCGTGGCCGGCGGGGTTCGCGAAGCTCGACGAGGCCCTGGCCCTGGAGCCGGGCCTGCCCAGCGCGGTCAACGACTACGCGGTCGCGGCGTCCCTGACGGGCCGCAACCTCCCCCAAGCGGCGCGGCGGCTCGAGGAGCTCCTGCGGCGCCAGCCCGGGGCGCCCCAAACGCGCCTCAACCTGGCGCGGGTCTACCTGAAGCAAGGCCGGCCGGCTGAGGCCCGCAGGGCCCTGCGCCGCCCTTGATAAGGCCCCCGATATTTAATAGATTCCAGACATGCCGCGCCTGCTCATCGTCGAAGACGACGGGGACCTGCAGCAGATCCTGAGTTTCGCCTTCAACCGGGAGGGCTTCGAGGTCCATTACGCCTTCAACGGCCAGGAGGGCTACGACAAGATCCTGTCCCTGCAGCCGGACCTGGTCCTGCTGGACCTCATGCTGCCGATCCTCAGCGACGTGGACGTCATCAAGAAGGTGATCTCCAACACCACGGTGCGCGACATCCCCATCGTGGTCATGACCGCGCACAGCGACAAGGCCGACATGCTCGAGCAGTCCATCCGCGCCCACGGCGTGCGCGAGTACGTGCGCAAGCCGTTCGAACTCAAGCTGCTGGTCAGCCTCGTGCGGCGCCTCATCTCCCAGTACCCGCGCGCCCCCGCCCCCCCCTGCGAGGTGGCCAAGGGCGAG
>JAQUNT010000128.1 GCA_028717525.1 Elusimicrobiota bacterium | reverse complement strand
CTAAAGGCGATGGATGCCGATGCCTTCCGCAAGCTCCTGGGGCAGATCAAGGTCCTGCGCGCCCCGTCTCACGCGCTGGCGACCTTCGGGGCCACGCGCCTGACCTACCACTTGGTGTCCCCGGTCGAGGAGCTCAAGGACCGGACCCGCCTGCGCCGGGGCACGGTCCTCTCGGACAAGCCCAAGATCATCACTCCCGACGCCTGCGCGAAGCGCTTCCAGGGCTTCGGACGCCAGGCCCCGGAGTTCGCGCGCTGGCTCACCCCGGCCTATCGGGACCTGCTGCGCGCCCTCGAGTACAACTTCAAGAACCAGGACCTCAGGACCCGCGTGCTGGCCGGCCCGCCGCAGGACGTGGCCGGCCGCATCATCGCGGACCTGGAGCGCCGCGAGGCCGGCGACGAGGCCGTCATCGGCTGCCCCGACGCGGCCTGGGGCCTGGCCCTCATGAAGTTCACCTTGGACCATACGGCGCGCTCCTTCCCGCTCCAGGTGCGCGACCTGGAGCGCCGCGGGCTCTTCGACCCCTCAGGGAAGGAGGCGGACCGGCGCCGCAAGGAGATCGAGCGGCTCTTCGCCGCGGCCCGCGAGGACCGCGCCGCCCTGGACCAGCTCGGACGCAAGCTCCGGGAATACGGCCTCTTCGAGGAGTACGAGGACCGCTTCCTGGCGTTTTTCTGAGTCCGGCCAGATTTGCTAGAATCCGTCCCGCTCCGGCCTCCGGGCCGCAACCTGCCATGCTCCCCCGCTCCCCGTTCGCCCGCCGCCTCTGGGCCGCCTCGGCCGTGCTGCTGGCCTCGATCCTCTCGGTCCAGGCCATGCGCGGCCACCAGAGCCAGAATCCCTACGCCCCTGAGGCGCCCTCTTTTCGGCAGAAGGGGGAGGCCAAGGCCCCCGTCGTCATCGTCGAGTTCTCGGACCTGCAGTGCCCGGCCTGCCGCTTCGCGGTCGCCCCGATCAAGGAACTCCTGTCCATCTACGACCGAAAGGTGCGAATCATCTTCAAGCATTATCCCTTGGCTCAGCACCTCTCGGCCTGGCCCGCGGCCGTGGCGGCCGACTGCGCGGGCCGGCAGGGCCGCTTCTGGGACCTCCACGACCTCCTCTACGACAAGCAGGCGGACTGGGCCCCGGCTCCGCCCAAGAAAGGCCAGGCCAAGCCCCAGCCCGGCTCGCCCCAGGACTTCATCCCCTTCGCGCGCCGCCTCGGCCTGGATATGCCGGCCTTCGAGTCCTGCCTCAAGGACCCCTCGGTGTCGGAGCTCATCACGGCCGACCAGAAGGACGGCGACGCGCGCTGGGTCCTCTCCACCCCCACATTCTTCATCAACGGCAAGCGCTTCTCCGGCGCCCGGCAGCTCTCGGAGGGCGGCGTACCATGGATAGACAAGATCCTAAAGAAGAAGTGAACGAGCGAGGCGCCTTCGGCGCCTCGCTCACCGGCGCGGCGCCCGAAGGGCGCCGCGCAACCGCCGCCCCATACGAGGGGGCGGCGGAGCCGTCAGGGTGGCAGGCCGTTGATCCCTGGCTGGGCCTCTCCGCCCGCGTCATCCTCGCCTTGGTCTTCATCATCTCCGGCACCCTCAAGGCCGCGGCCCCGGCCGAGGAGTTCGCCCTGGTCATCGAGAACTACGGGCTGCTGACCTCGCGCGACCTCATCATGATCGCGGCGGCCTTCCTGCCCTGGTTCGAGGTGGTCTTCGGCTTCGCCCTGCTCTTCGGCTTCCTGACCCGGGCCGCGGCCGCGGCCATCGGCGGCATGGTCCTGGTCTTCGCCGCCGCCATCTCCTACACTTTGCTCAAGGACATCCGCCTGCCCAACTGCGGCTGCTTCGGCTTCGGGTTCCACCCCACGCCGTCCCAGGAGCTGGCCCTCAACGCGGCCTGGGCCGCCTGCGCCGTCCAGGCCTTCCGCCAAGGCGCCCGCCGCTTGAGCCTCGACAACTGGTGCCGTGCGGCCGACTAAAGGCTCCTCCTGGAGCGGCCCGCTCGTCCTGACCTGCGTCTATTGGCTGACGGTCCTCCTGCTGCCCCCGTTCCAGGACGTGGCGCTCAACGACGACTGGGCCTACGCCTCGGCGGTGGTCACCTTCAAGGCCCCGCCGCTGGCGCCGCACGAGCTGCTGGCCGAGCGGAGCGACTTCTCCCCCCTCTCCTGGCGCGCGGAGCGGCTCTACCTGTACCGGCGCGCGGCCCCGGGGCCGCAGCGGAAGCCCCGATGACCGCCCCCCGCGCCGGAGCGCCGAAGTCCTGGGTCCTGGCCCTGCTGCTCGGCGCCCTGGTCTTCGCGGTCTTCTGGCCCGCGCTGACCCACGGCTTCGTCAACCTCGACGACTGGTACTACGTGACGGGCAACGCCCGCGTGCGCGGCGGGCTCAGCCTGTCCTTTCTGGGCTGGGCGCTGCGCGCCGTGGAGGCGGACAACTGGTATCCGCTGACCTTCGTCTCCCACGCGCTCGACGTCGAGCTCTTCGGCCTGGCGCCCTGGGGCCACCACCTGACCAACCTCCTGCTCCACGCGGCCAACGCCGCGCTCCTGTTCCTGGCCCTGCGCCGCATGACCCGCGACGCCTGGCGCAGCGCCTTCGCGGCGGCCGTTTTCGCCGTCCACCCCCTGCAGGTCGAGTCCGTGGCCTGGGTGGCGGAGCGCAAGAACCTGCTCAGCTCGTTCTTCATCCTGGCCGCGGTCTGGGGCTACGCGCGCTGGGCGGAGCGCCCCGGCCGGGGCCGCTACGCGGCGGTCCTGCTCGCCTTCGCCGCGGCCGTGCTCAGCAAGGCCGTGGCCGTCGTCCTGCCCTGCCTGCTGCTGCTGCTCGACTACTGGCCCCTGGGTCGCTGGCGCCGGGGCTGGCGGGCCCTGCTCGCCGAGAAGTGGCCCTTCTTCGCGGCGGCGGCCGCCGCCGGGACGGCGGCCCTGCTCCACGCGCGCCTGGCTCCGCTGGCGGAGCTGCCTCTGCGCCTGCGGCTGGGCAACGCCCTGGTCTCCTGCGCGCTCTATCTGCGCAAGGCGTTGTGGCCCAGCGGCCTTTCCGTGCACTACCCGTACTACCTCGACGCCATCACCCTGCCGGCCGTGCTGGCCGCGCTGCTCCTGCTTGGCGCCGTCACCGCCGCCGCGGTGCGCCTGCGCTCGCGGCGCCCGGCCCTGCTGGCGGGCTGGCTCTGGTTCCTGGCCGCGCTGGCCCCCATGAGCGGCCTGGTCCAGGTCGGCGACCGCGCCATGGCCGACCACTACGCCTACCTGCCCCTCGCCGGACTGGCCGTCATGGCGGCGTGGGCCCTGCCCGCGGGGCGCGCCACGGCCTGGGCCGGGGCCGCCCTGCTCCCTGTCCTCATGGCCGGGTCGGGCCTGCAGCTGCGCTACTGGCGCGACAGCGTCGTGCTCTGGCAGCGCGCGCTCTCCGTGGACCCCCGCGACCCCGTGGCCCTGCGCTACCTGGGCCTGGCCTTCCACGAGCAGGGCCGCTACGCGGATGCCGCATGCGAGTACCGCCGCGCCCTGGAGCTCGACCCCGGCTTCGCGGAGGCGCACAACAACCTGGGCGCCGCGCTGGCCGCCCAGGGGGACCTGGCCGGGGCCGAGCGGCACCTGCGCCGCGCCCTGGAGCTGGCCCCGGACTACGCCAAGGCCCGCGACAACCTGGCCCGGGTCCAGGCCGCGGGCCGGCGGTGAGGGAACCGTCCCGCCGGCGCCCGCGGAGCTTCCCTTAGCGCTCGCGCATAGGGTATAATCCTCACGCCCCGCGCCATGGCCAAGATACTGATCATCGACGACGATTATTCGATCGTGGAGCTGCTCTCCGACATTCTCAAGCGCGAGGGCCACGGCGTGGAGACCGCCGCGGAAGCCGTGGAGGGAATGCAGAAGGCGCGGACCCTCAAGCCCGACCTCATCATCCTGGACTACCACATGCCGGGGATGACCGGGGCGCACCTCTTCGAGTCCCTGCGCCGCAACCAGGCCACTCACCTCACTCCGATCCTGTTCATGAGCGGCGAGGCCACCGGGGAGGACATCCTCAAGGAGATCGCCGACCCGGAAGGGGCCAGCTTCCTCGCCAAGCCGGTGCACCTGCAGGAGTTCCGCGTCGCCGTACGCGAGCTGCTGGCCTCGAGCGCCCCGCCCCAGACCGGCAAGCCCTGACCCGGCGGCGGTTTTTTGCTAAGATAGCCCCGTATCCGTAGGGAGATTCCATGGCAATGAAGAACGGCGGAGCGGCCGGCCTGGCCGCGGTCCTGGTCTGCGCCCTGGCGCTGTCCAGCTGCGTATCCGGCAGCAAGAAGCTCAAGCGCGAGCCGTCTGCCGAGGACAAGCCCGCGGCCGCCGCGGAGAGCGAGAAGCCCTATGTGCCCGGAGTCGAGGTCACCGAAGCGAGCCTGCGCGGCTCGGACTTCACGGTGGTCCCGGAACTGGAGACCATCCGTTTCGATTACGACAGCTCGGCGCTCGGCGACGCGTCGCTGGCCGCCCTCAAGATGAACGCCGAGTACCTGAAGGCCCGCAATGAGCTCGACGTGCGCATCGCCGGCTACTGCGACGAGCGCGGCACGGTGGAGTACAACCTGGCCCTGGGCCAGAAGCGCGCCAAGACGGTGCGCGAGTACTACATCCGCCTCGGGGTCCCGGGAGCGTCCCTGAGCACGATCAGCTACGGGAAGGAATCCCCCACCTGCTCCGAGTCCACCGAGGACTGCTGGACGCAGAACCGCCGGGCGGAGACGGCGGTGCGCCTCCAGGCGCCCGCGCCCGAACCCGCGGCGGCGCCCGTCCCGGCCTCGGCGCCGGTCCCGGAGGCCGGCGGCGGCCAATGAAGCGGACACTCGCCCTGGGCCTGCTCCTGGGCGCGGCCGCGTCTTTGGGCGGCTGCGTCGCCACGCAGAGGGATATCCTGGACCTCGAGAACCAGACCGACGAGCTCAAGCATCAGGTGGCTGACCTCAAGACCACCATCTCCACGATGCAGAACAACCAGGCGGACCTCGGCGTGCAGATGCAGCGCCTGCAGGAGGGCCTGACCGCGTTCAACGAGACGGTGCGCCGCTCCGAGAGCCAGATGAGCGACCTATCCTCGAAGATCGACGATCTCGCGGCCACCATCGGGAACAAGGTCGCGGCCATCGGCACCACCTTGACCACGGTCCAGGCCAAGAGCCTCGACGAGCAGAAGGCGGCCCTGGCCAGCCAGCTCCAGCAGGCCACGCCCTCGGAGCTGTTCCAGGCCGCCGAGGTGCGCCTCAACAAGAAGTCCTACGAGCTGGCGGCCAAGGGCTTCGAACAATACATCAGCAGCTTCCCCCGGGGAGCCCTGGCGGACGTGGCCACCTACGACCTGGGCGAGGCCTACTACGGCCTCAAAAAATGGAAGGCCGCCGGCCGGCAGTTCGGCATCTACCTCGAGAAGTACCCCAAGAGCGCGCTGACCGCCTCCGCCCGGATCAAGTACGCCCTCTGCCTCGTCAATCTGCGCAAGAATCCAGGCGAGGCCCGCCAGTACCTGGAATCCGTGATCGCGGACTTCCCCTCCAGCCCCGAAGCCAAGGCCGCAGCGCGCCACCTCAAGACCCTCGCGGCCGCGGCGGCGCAGAAGGCCGGGGATCCGGCGCCGTGACCGCGCTGGGCCTGAGCCTGGCCCTGGCCGCGCTGGGCGCCGCGGCGACTCCGGAGGTCCACATCAGCCTGGCCGGCCGCACGGGCGAGGCGCGCGCCATCGCCCTGGCCCTGCCGCCCTTCGTCGCCGAAGACCCCCGGCGCGGCGCGGACGCCCTCCTGGCCAAGCAGGTGCGCGAGGTGGTGCGCGACGACCTGCTCTTCTCGCGCTCCTTCACCATCCTGGAGGACGGCCCGCTCTTCGACGGGGCCAACCTCAAGGACATCGTCCCGGTGTGGAAGGCGCGCCTGGCCGGCTGCCTGCTCGCGGCCAAAGTCGGCGAGGCGGGGGGAAAGGCCTCGGTCTCCGCCCAACTGGTGGACGCGGGCTCCGGCGAGACCCTCTTCGAGCGCTACTACCGCCAGGACGCGGCCTTCCCCCGCTCGCTGGCCCACCGCCTGGCCGATGACCTGGCCCTGCATCTGACCGGCCGCAACGGCATCGCCCACACCTTGATCGCCTTCGCCAACGACGCCACCGGACGCAAGGAGATCTCCGTGATGGACTACGACGGGGCCAACCGCCGCAAGCTCACGGCCTACGGCGCCATCTCGCTGCTGCCCCGCTTCGCCCCCGACCGCAAGTCCTTGGTCTTCACCAGCTACAAGGACGGAAACCCCGACCTCTTCCGCCTGGAGCTGGCCACCGGCAAGGTCCAAGTCCTCTCTGCGGACCAGGGGCTCAACATCGCGGGCGGCTTCTCCCCGGACGGCACCCAGCTGCTCATGACCCTCTCCCGCCAGAGGAGCCCGAACCTCTACGTCCGGAGCCTCTCCGACGGATCGGTGACGCGCCTGACGCAGCACTTCGGCGCGGACAGCTCCCCCACGTTCTCGCCCGACGCCGCGCAGGTGGCCTTCGTCTCGGACCGCTCCGGCAACCCCCAGATCCACCTCCTCGACATGACCACCCAGCGGGTCAAGCGCCTGACCAACCTCAACTGGTGCGACTCCCCGGCGTGGTCCCCCACCGGGGAATGGATCGCCT
>JAQUNT010000127.1 GCA_028717525.1 Elusimicrobiota bacterium | reverse complement strand
GTGCGAGGCGTTGGCCGTCAGCTTGCCGTTCTCCCGGATGAGCTTGGCCAGGTTGCTGCAGGCGGCCACGATGGAGGTCTCCTCCACGGCCATCGGGATGACCCAGTCCTTGTCGTTGATGCGGAAATTGACGGCCAGGCCCAGGGGCAGGCCGAAGACGCCGATGACGTTCTCGACCATCACGTCGGCCTGCTCGGCGGTGAGGGTCTCGTTCTTGAGGGTCCACTTCTCCTTGGTGGTCAGGGGGTACCAGTCCCCCAGCTTGTCCAGGCGCTCCCAGACGTCCAGGTTGTAGAAGCCGGGGAAGCGCGAGGTCCGCTGCCTCTTCTTCTCGGCCGGCTGGTCCGTCTTCACTTTCGGCTTCGGTTGTCGATCCATTCTCTCAATTGTCCTGTGATCACGGGCCGGTGCTTCTTGAGGGCCGGGATGTCCCGGGCCCCGACCAGCAGCATGACGGTCTTGAGCTCCGCGATCACGTCTTGCAGGCACGAAAGCACGGCGCCGTAGCCGCCTCGGCGCCAGGCGCGCAGGACCGGCAGGGCCATGCCCGCCGCATCGGCTCCCAGGACCAGGCACTTCGCAACATCGAGGCCGCTGCGTATCCCCCCAGAGCCCACGATCTGGAGGCCCAGGGGGGCCACTTCCCATAGCGAGGCCGCGGTGGGGATACCCCACTCGTCGATCCAGGTCCGTCCGGCGGGGTCCGCGCCTTTGCGCAGGTTCTCCACCCGCGGCCAGGAGGTCCCTCCGGCGCCGGCCACGTCCAGGTAATCCACCCCCGCAGATCGCAGGATCCTCGCTGTGTCGCGGGAAATGCCGCAGCCGGTCTCCTTAACAAGGATTCTATGGGGTAGTCTCTTCGTGAGGCCTCGCAAGGTCTTGATGCCGGCGCTGAAATCCGTGTCGCCCTCGCGCTGGGTGAGCTCTTGGGCTGGGTTGAGATGCACGGCCAAGCCATCCGCCGCGACGCTTTGGACGAGCTTCACGATGTCCAGAAGATCCGAGTGAGCGGCCTGCTGCAGCCCGATGTTGCCCAGGATCGGGATGTCCGGGGCGTAGCGCCGGACCGCGTAGGAGCCGATCAGGCCGGGGTCCTCGAGCATGGGACGCTGGCTGCCCAGGCCGAAGGCGAGGCCCAGCTCCTGGGCGGCCCGGGCCAGGTCCCGGTTGAGGGCCTGCGCCTCCCGGAGGCCGCCCGAGATGGCGGTGATCATGAGGGGCGCGCGCAGGCGCCGGCCCAGGAAGCGGGTCTCGGTGCTGATCTCGTCGCGGGAGACCTCGGCCAGGGCGGCGTGCACGAGCCGGACGTGCTCCAGCCAGGTGCTCTGGCGCCGGAACTCCACGTCCATCTCGGCGCAGATCCGGAGATGGTCCGCCTTGCGGCCCTGGCTCATGACGATGATTTCCTCACATCGTCATGACCGCCATAGGGAAAGGGGTTGGCGGTCATGAGACGCTATTTTCCCATTTTTCCGACCTGCCGTCAAAGCATCGCCGAGGGCTGCGCCGCTTTTGGTACAATGTCGCGGGTACTTTGATGAAGCGCATCGCCATACTCGGCTCCACCGGCTCGATCGGCCGCAACGCCCTGCGCGTGGTCGACTCCATGCCCGGGCGTTTCCAGGTCGTGGGCCTGGCCGCGCATTCCAACGGCGAACTGCTCTTCCGCCAGGCGCTGCGTTACCGGCCGACCATGGTCTCGCTCTTCGAGAGCGCAGCTTCCGAGCAGCTCAAAGGCCGGCGCCACGGCTGCCGCAACCTGGGCTCCGGGGTGGAGGGGCTAGTCGAGATGGCCGGGCATCCGGACGTGGACCTGGTCCTGACCAGCCTGGTCGGCGGAGTGGGCTTCGCCCCCCTCCTGGCGGCGCTGCGCGCAGGCAAGACCGTGGCCCTGGCCAACAAGGAGCCCATGGTCATGGCGGGCGCCCAGTTCATGCGCGAGGCCAAGCGCTGGGGCGCGCGCATCATCCCCGTGGACTCCGAGCCGTCGGCCATCTTCCAATGCCTCAGCGGCTCGCCGCGGACGGGCGTGCGCCGCGTCCTGCTCACCGCCTCGGGCGGCGCCTTATACCGCCGCAAGGGGTCCCTGGACCGGGTGCGCGCCGCGGAGGCCCTGCGCCACCCGACCTGGAAGATGGGCCCCAAGATCACCATCGATTCCGCCACCCTGATGAACAAGGGCTTCGAGGCCATCGAGATCCAGCACCTCTTCGGGCTCGACCACAAGGCCATCGAGATCCTCATCCACCCCCAGTCCATCGTGCACTCGGCCGTGGAGTTCCAGGACGGCTCGGTCCTGGCCCAGCTGGCTTCCCCGGACATGCGCCTGCCCATCCAATACGCCCTGACCCACCCGGACCGGGCGCCCTCGCTGGTGCGCCGGCTGGATCTGGCCGCGGCCGGCAGCCTGACCTTCCAGGAGCCTGACTTCCGGCGCTTCTCCTGCCTGGCTCTGGCGCGCGCGGCGGCGGCCGCCGGAGGCGGCCTGCCCGCGGTACTCAACGCCGCCGACGAGGTCGCGGTGGAGGCCTTCCTGGCCGGGCGCATCCGCTTCACGCAGCTGGCGCGGGTCGTGGAAACGACCATGAACGCCTTCCGCGGCGGCCGCGGGCTGCCCGGCTTCGCAGAGGTCGTAGAGATCGATCAGTGGGCCCGGCGCAAGGCCCAGGAGACCTGCTCCCGCCTATGAGCATCCACAGCGTCGTGAGCTTTCTGCAGTCCACCGCCGCGGTTCTGCTCACCTTCGGCTTGGTCATCTTCCTGCACGAGCTGGGCCACTTCCTCATGTGCCTGCGCCTGGGAGTCCGCGTCGAACGCTTCGCTTTCGGGATGGGCCCCGAGCTCTTCGGGGTGACCCGGGGCGGGACGCGCTATTCGCTCTGCGCCTTCCCGGTGGGCGGCTTCGTCAAGCCCGCCGGAGAGGAGCTGGAGAGCTCGTCGGGCAAGCCCGACGAATACTACGGCCAATGCTGGTACCGGCGCCTGGCCATCGTGTACTCCGGGCCCCTCATGAACTACGTCCTGGCCTTCGTCCTGTTCACCGGCGTCGTCTACCTCAAAGGCCTGCCCGAGTTCGGCGACAAGCCCATCATCGGCAACCTGGTGACCGGCTTCCCGGCGGACCGGGCCGGGATCCGGATCGGCGACGAGATCCTGGCCCTCAACGGCCAGCCCATCACCGTCTGGAAGCAGCTTTCGGACGGGATCCATGCCTTGCCCCGGAGCGAAGTGACCATCCGATACCGCCGCGAGGGCAGGGAGTTGCAGGCCCGGCTGACCACCAAGATGGACGAGTCCACCGGCTACGGCGTCGTGGGCATCATGCCCGAGTCCGTCTACAGGCCGGTCGGCCTGTTCATCGCGGCCTGGGAGGGCGCGGCCCAGTGCTACAACTTCACGGCCGTCACGGCCAAGACCATCGCGTCCAAGATCTACCATCGCGAGCGCCCGGACCTGGCGGGTCCGGTGGGCATCGCGCAGATGGTCAGCCGCGCCGCCCACTCCGGCTGGGAGGACCTGGTCTTCCTCATCGGCTTCATCTCCGTGGCCATCGGGTTCTTCAACTTGCTTCCGGTGCCTCTCCTGGACGGCGGCCACGCCTGCCTCTACATCTGGGAGGGCCTCTCCCGCCGCAAGCTCACCCAGGAGCTCATGACCCGGGCCAACAGCGTGGGCTTCGTGCTGCTCGCCCTGCTCATCATCTTCGCCACCTACAGCGACGTCGTGCGCCTGCGCGACGAGCGGGCCTCCAGGCGGGAGCAGCCCGCGGAGGTGGCGCCCTGACGGTTGACAGAGTCCGGAATGGCTTGATATAATCTCTCAGTAGCCTGGAAAGCGAAAGTGGCTGCAGTCAAGCCACTTTTTTTATTGACCGGAGGCATTGTGGACGCAGCGCAGGTCGCAGCCGTGGTGGAGCCGCTCCTGGAGCAGGAGGCCGCCGAGCTCGTGGACATCGAATGGGTCCATGAGCACGGCCGCCAGATCCTGCGCTTCTACCTGGACAAGGGGGGCGGGATCACGCTCGACGATTGCGAGCACCTGTCCCACCGCATCGGGGCCCTCCTGGACGAGGCCGACCTCATCCCGGGCGCCTACGTGCTGGAAGTTTCCTCTCCGGGCCTCGACCGGGTGCTCAAGAAGGAGAAGGATTTCATCCGCTTCGCGGGCCGGGCGGTGCGGGTGCGCCTCCAGGCCGCGCAGGAAGGGCGGCGCAATTTCAAGGGGACCTTGCGGGGCTGCGCGGAAGGCAAGGTCGCGCTGGAGTGCGAGGGGACCCGCTTCGAGTTCCCCCTCGGTCTCATCGGCGAGGCCCGGCTGGACGACCGGGCGGAGGTCTAGCATCCCATGGCAAAATCGGAACTGGTCCTGGCTTTGGAGCAGCTGGAGCGCGAGAAGAACATCCGCAAGGACGACATCCTCAAGATGATCGAGGAGGCCGTGGTCAGCTCCCTGCGCAAGCACGTGGGCAAGAACGCGGTGATCGAGGCGAGCATCGACCCGGAGACCGCCGAGTTCAAGGCCGCGGTGGTCATGACGGTCGTGGAGGCCGTGGCCGACAAGGAGCGCGAGATCGGCCTGGCCGAGGCGCGCCGCACCAAGAAGGACGCCGCGGTCGGCCAGGAGCTGCGCCTGCCCGCTCCGGTGACGGACTTCGCCCGGATCGCCGCCCAGACCGCCAAGCAGGTCCTGGCCCAGAAGATCCGCGAGAAGGAGCGCGACAGCCTCTTCGACGAGTACAAGCCCAAGGAAGGCGAGATCGTGACCGGGGCCGTGCACCGCTTCCTGGAGCGCAACGTCATCGTGGACATCGGCAAGACCGAGGCCATCCTGCCGGTGCGCGAGCAGATCCGGCGGGAGCGCTACCCCATCGGCGGCAACGTGCGCGCCATGATCCTGCGCGTGGACAAGGCCCAGCGCGGGCCCCAGGTCGTCATCTCGCGCGCGGCGCCCCTGTTCCTCAAGCGGCTCTTCGAGCTGGAAGTCCCCGAGATCGGAGACAAGATCGTGGAGATCGTCGCGGTCGCGCGCGACCCCGGATTCCGGGCCAAGGTCGTGGTCAAGTCGAGCGACCCCAAAGTCGATCCGGTGGGCTCGTGCGTGGGGTTGCGCGGCTCGCGCATCCGCAGCATCATGAACGAGCTGGCGGGCGAGCGCATCGACCTGATCCCCTACGACGAGCAGATCGAGAAGTACCTCGCCAACTCCCTGGCGCCCGCCAAGGTCGTCTCGGTGCGGGTCATGGACCCGGAGCACAAGCGCGCCGAGATCCTGGTCTCCGAGGAACAGCTGGCCCTGGCCATCGGCAAGGACGGCCAGAACGTCCGCCTGGCCTGCCGGCTCACCGGCTGGGAGCTCGAGGTCCGGACGGCGCCCCAGGAGGCGCCGTCCCCGGAGGGCGGGGGTTCTCCTTCCCCGGAGGGGACCGCCGGCCTGCGGGCCGTCGAGGGCGTGGGCGCCAAGACGGCGGAGATCCTGGCCGCGGGGGGCTTCACGGACCCGGCGCAGCTGGCCGCCGCCGCCGTCGCGCAGCTCACGGCCCTGGAAGGCATCGGCGAGAAGACCGCCGCCAAGATCATCGCCAGCGCCAGGAAGCACCTGGAAGGGAACCCGGCGGCGCAGTCTGCGGAACCTGAGCCTGCGGCTCCTAAGCCGCAGGCAGGGCCCGAGTCCGGGGACGCCCCGGCCTCATAAATGCTAATATCAGGTCAGGCGATGGAGAAGAAAAAGACGGAGAAGACCGAGAAGACGGAGAAGGCCGAAACCAAGAAGCCGGCCAAGGCCGCGGCTCCCAAGAAGACGGCGAAGAAGCCTTCTGCCGACGGCAAGCCGGCCAAGCCCGCCAAGAAGAACCTGGGCGGCGTGCGCAAGGCCGCGGCCGAGACCCGCGCCATCCAGGAAGAAGGCTCCATAGCGCCCCCTTCCCACAACCTCGTCTCCGCCTTCGACCTCTTCAGGAAGAAGAAGCTCCTGCATTCCGCCGGTCCGACGGTGACCCGGCTGGCCGCCGGCGCCTCCTTGCCCAAGCCTCCGGCGCCCCCCAAGCCCGAGGCTCCCGAGTCGGCGCCCGCTCACGCCGTCCCGCCGGCCCCCGCCGCCGCGCAGGCCGCGGCCAAGCCCGCCCTTCCCGTCGCCAAGGCGGCGGCGCCGGCTGCGCCCGCGATCAAACCCCTCGCCGCGGCTCCTGCGGCCCCCCCGCCCGCCAAGCCCGGCGTGGCCGTGCCGATCTCCAAGCCGGCTCCCGTCCGTCCCGCGATGCCCTCGGTCAGGATCGGGGCGCCCGCGCCGCGTTCCCCGGGAGCCCGGGCTCCGGCCCCCGGCGCGCACCCCGGCGGCTCCGGCCGCTCCACGGGAAGGCCCGGGCTCCGGCCCGCGACCAAGCCCGCGGCTCCGGCGCGGCCCGCGGCCAAGCCGGCCGAGACTGCGGCGGCCAAGCCCTCCCTCAAGAAGCTGCAGGTCTCCACGATGATGACCGTCCGGGAGCTGGCCGAGAAGATGGAGGTCAAGTCTCCCGACGTCATCAAGAAGCTCATGGGCCTGGGGGTCTTCGCCACCATCAACCAGCGCCTGGAGACGGAGTCGGCCTCCATCATCGCGGCCGAGTTCGGCTTCGAGCTCGACTTCCAGAAGCTCTACAAGGAAGAGGAGATCGCGGCCGCGGTCGAGTCCGAGAAGCCCGAGTCTCTCAAGCCCCGGCCCCCGGTGGTCACGGTCATGGGCCACGTGGACCACGGCAAGACCAAGCTCCTCGACGCCATC
>JAQUNT010000126.1 GCA_028717525.1 Elusimicrobiota bacterium | reverse complement strand
CGGCGCGGTCAGCGTCATCGTCCAGATCATGCTCTGGCCCATCTTCGCCAACACCTTCGGCCGCGGCTCCGTGGTCGGGGTCCTAGCCAACCTCGTCTTGGTCCCATCTTCCGGGCTGTTCATGGCGGCGGGATTCATCGCCTGGCTGTCAGGAGCCTGGCTCCCTTCCGGCCCGGTCCTGGGCTGCCTGGCCCGGCTCTTCGTGGCCACCTGTCGCGCCTTCGCCTCTTTGCCCGGCGCGGCCGTGGACCTCTCCCCCATGAGCCCCCCGGCGCTCGCGGTCTACTACCTCCTCGCGGCGTCCTTGCTGCTCGTCCCGCGCTGGAAGGCCTGTCTCCTGGCCTCCTGCGCCGGCGCCTTGGTCTGGGCCGGGACCGCCTCGGCCCGGCGCCTGGCCAGACCTGAGCTGAACGTGCTGTTCCTGCGCCTGCCCCCCGCCTACCCGGCCTTGGTCAGCTTCGCGGACGGCCGCAGCTGGCTGGTGGACCCCGGGACCCGGTCCGCCGCGCTGCTCAAGGCCCTGCGCAGCCGCGGCGTGGCCGAGCTCGACCGCTTGGTCCTGACCAGGGATTGGCCGCCGCGGGCCCGACAGGGCTTGCGGCGCGGCCTGCTCTGGCGCCGCGAGGACCGGGTCGCCGCGCCCTGGTCCCTGTGCGCCAAGGAGGTCTGCCTCGAGTTCGGCGGCCCCGAGGGCCCGCGCGTCCTGGGGGGAGAAGCCCAATATTGTATAATCCCCGAACGTCTCAAAACGGGCGCCGTCGAGTTCGCCTTCGACGGGCGTCATGCCGAGGTCCGATCACCATGCCTGCCCGAACGACGCAACTGGTCCGCTCCGTGGTCGCCTTCCAGAACGAGACCAAGCCCGAGGCCCGGCGCATGATGCGGGAGGTCGCCGCCTTGCTGCGGCGCCAAGGCGCGCATGTGCGCGTCTGCCGCAACCGGCCCGGCGGCCGCGAGCTCCTGGACGCGGACCTGGCCGTGGCCATGGGCGGAGACGGCACCATGCTCCGGGCGGCCCGGGCTCTGGCGCCCTACTCCATCCCCCTGCTGGGCATCAACTCCGGGCACCTGGGCTTCCTGACCGGCACGGACCTGGCCGGCTTCCGCCGCTCCTGCCGGGACATCCTGCGCGGCCGTTTCCTCATCGAGGAGCGCTGGATGGTGTCGGTGGAGGTGGTCCGGGGCGGGCGCAGCCCGCGCCGCGTCTTCGGCCCGCACCTGGCCCTCAACGACTGCGTCATCCGCTGCGGCGACCAGGCGCGCGCCATCCTGCTCACGGCCCGCTCCGGGGCGCGCTTCGTGGCCGACTACTTCGGCGACGGGCTGATCGTCGCCACCCCCACGGGCTCGACCGCCTACGCCCTGGCCGCCTCCGGACCCATCGTGGACCCCGGCCTGGACGTGCTCCTCGTCGCCCCCATCTGCCCCCATACCCTGACCCAGCGCCCCCTCATCGTCTCCGCGGGCAGCCCCTTCACGGTCGGACTGACCTCCCGCCACCCCCGCGAGGCGCCCCACGTGGTGGTCTCCTTGGACGGCCAGCTCGGCTGCGCCCTGCGCATAGGCGACGAGGTGCGCGTGCGCCGCTACGACAAGCCCTTCCGCCTGGTCCTCGACCCCGGGCACTCCTATTTCGAGGTCCTGCGCCGCAAGCTGCGCTGGGGCCAGACCTGAGGCCCTCATGCTGAGGAGCCTGCGCATCCGCGATTTCGCCATCATCTCGGAGCTGGACCTGGAGCCCGGGCGGGGCTTGAACGTGTTCACGGGCGAGACCGGCGCGGGCAAGTCCATCCTCATCGAGGCCCTGGGGTTCCTCCTGGGCGCGCGGGCCTCCACCTCCTGGCTGCGCGCCGGGGCCTCCCGCCTCTGCGTCGAAGGCCGGTTCGACCCCGACGATTTCCCAACGGCCTTGCGCGAGCAGTTCCAGGTGGGATCGGCGCCCGTGCCGGTGCGCCGCGAGCTCGACGCTTCCGGCAAGAGCCGCGCGGCCATCAACGGCCGACCCGCCTCGTCGGCGGTCCTGAGCGCCTTCGGCGAGGGCCTGGTGGATTTCCACGGGCAGCACGAGCACCAGGCCTTGCTCAAGCCCGCGGCGCACCTGGAGGCCCTCGACGCCTTCGCCGGGCTCGCGGACCGGCGCGCCGAGCTCGCGCGGCTCCACGGGGCCTGGGCCACGGCCCGCGCTGAGCTCGACTCGGCCAAGATGTCCGATGACGAGAGGCGCCGGCGCATCGAGTTCGACCGCTTCCAGCTCCAGGAGATCGCCGCGGCCAAGCTGCGGCCCGGCGAGGAAGAGGAGCTCGAGGCCGACCTGCCGCTCTTGAAGAACGCGGACCGCATCCGCAACGTCGCGGACTCCGCCTACGGCTCGCTCTACGCCGGGGAGGGCTCGGCCTCCGAGGCCCTCCAGAAGGCGGTGCGCTCACTGGAGGACCTCTGCCGCTTCGACGAGTCCCTGCGCCAGGGCCGCGACGAGCTCGAGACCGCCCGCATAGCGGTCGACGAAGTGGCCCGCCGCCTGGGCGAGCTGCGCCGGCGCGTGGGCGCCGATCCGGCCCGGCTCGACGCCCTGCTCGGGCGCCAGGACGAGCTGGCGCGCCTCAAGAAGAAGTACGGCGCGACGGTGGCCGACGTCCTGGCCAAGCGCGATGAGCTCGCGGCGGACCTCGACCTCCTGGAGAACTCCCAGAAGCGCCTGGAGGATCTCGAAGCCGCGGCGGAGGCGGCGCGCCGCAAGCTCGCCGCGGCCTGCGGCCGGATGCACAAGCTGCGCCTGGGAGCGGCGGCCAAGCTCGCGCCCGCTCTGGAGAAGGAGATCCAGGTGCTGGGCATGCCCCACGCGCGCCTCTGCGTGAGCGTGGAAATCGAGGCTGGCCGCCTCGGCGCGACCGGCTGCGACGAGGTCGAGTTCCTCCTGGCCCCCAATCCAGGCGAGCCCAGCAAGCCCCTGCGCTCCATCGCATCGGGCGGCGAGCTCTCGCGCGTGATGCTGGCCCTCAAGACCGTGCTCATCGGAGGGGCCTCCGTGCCGGTCCTGGTCTTCGACGAGATCGACGCGGGCATCGGCGGGGCCGTGGCCCGCTGCGTGGGCCAGCGCCTGGCGGCCCTGGGCCGCGCCCGCCAGATCCTCTGCGTCACGCACCTGGCCCAGGTGGCCTGCTTCGCCCCCGCCCATTTCCACGTTTCCAAGGAGACCGCCGCGGGCCGGACCGTCGTGCGCGTGGAACGTCTCGACGGCTCTCCGCGCCGCCTGGAGACCGTGGCCCAGCTCCTCGGCGGCCGCGCGGCCACCGAGGCCAGCCGCAAGCACGCCCAGGAACTACTGGAGAGCTCGACACCATGACCACGAACCCCGCCGTCCGCACCCGCTTCGCCCCTTCGCCGACGGGCTATCTGCACATCGGCGGAGCCCGCACCACCCTCTACAGCTGGCTCTTCGCCCGCCATCACGGAGGCACCTTCGTCCTGCGCATCGAGGACACCGACGAGGTGCGCTCCACCGCGGAATCCGTGACCGCCATCCTCGATTCCATCTCCTGGCTGGGCCTGGACTGGGACGAAGGCCCCCTGGATTTCGAGCACGAGAAGGGCCCCTGCGGCTCCTACTACCAGATGAAGCGCTTGTCCTCCTACCAGGAGCAGACCAAGCGCCTGCTCGACGAAGGCAAGGCCTACCGCTGCTATTGCACGAGAGAGGAGACCGACGCCGCGCGCCAAGCCGCCAAGGCCGCCGGCCAGCCCGTGCCCGAGGACCCCTGCCGGCGCCTGAGCGACGCCCAGCGCCGGTCAAACGAGGCCGCCGGCCGCAAGCCCGCCGTGCGCTTCATCATGCCCGACGAGGGCGAGACCGTGGTCGACGACCTCATCCGCGGCCAGGTCCATTTCGAGAACCGGCTCGCGCCCGACTTGGTCATCCAGAAGACCACGGGCGGACCGACCTACAACTTCGCCTGCGTCTGCGACGACCACGCCATGCGCATCAGCCACGTCATCCGCGGCGACGAGCACCTCTCCAACACCCCGGCGCAGATGCGCATCTACGAGGCCCTGGGCTGGCAGCCGCCCAAGTTCGCGCACCTCTCCATGATCCTGGGGCCGGACGGCACCAAGCTCTCCAAGCGCCACGGCGCCACGTCCGTCACCGAGTACCGCGACCAGGGCTTCCTGCCCGAGGCCTTGCGCAACTATCTGGCCCTGCTGGGCTGGTCCAACACGGAGTCCAGGCAGCTCTTCGCGCCGGATGAGCTCGTCGCCGCCTTCGACCTGCCGGGCTGCCAGAAGAACCCCGCCACCTTCGACCCGGTCAAGCTGGCCTGGATGAACGGCGAGTACATGCGCGCCCTGGCGCCCGCCGACATCGTCAAGCGCGCGGAGCCGTTCCTCAAGGAAGCCGGCCTCTTCCCGCCTCCCCCGGGACCTTCCCTGGAGAGGCTCGCCGCCTTGGAGCGCGAGAAGTTCAAGCTCCTGCCCGACGTGCCGGGCCGCGTGGACTTCTTCTATCGGGAGACCGAGCTCACGGACAAGGCGCGCAAGACCCTGGCCGCGCCCGAGGCCAAGACCGTGCTGGCCGGACTGACCGAGCTGCTGACCGCTTTCGAGCCCTTCACCGAGAAGCCTCTGGAGGAAGCCATCCGCGCCTTCTGCGCGCGGAAGTCCCTCAAGCCGGGGCAGGTCTTCCATCCCCTGCGCGCGGCGGTCTCGGGCCGCGCGGACGGCCCGACCTTGTTCCTGATGCTGGAGCTGCTGGGCCGCGAGGCCGTCTTGGCGCGCCTGCGCAAGACCTCGGCCGGTCTGGGCCCTAATTAGGTCTTGCGCCGGGAACTTCAAACGATATACTATGTCCGGCGCTTTTAAGATTTGAGGAGCCAAGATCATGAAAAAGAAAACGGCCAAGACCGCCGCGCGCAAGCCCGCCTCCGGGAAGACGGAGGCCTCCACCCCCGCCAAGCTCGCCGGCGTCAAGCGCAAGCTGCTCGAGATGCGCGACGACCTCATCAAGACCGTGCGCACCCAGCAGCTCGAGGAGAGCGCCGAGCAGGACACCGGCGACGACGCGGACAAGGCCAGCCAGTCCATCGAGAAGGAGCTGCTCTTCGAGCTTTCCGACAACGAACGCATGACCTTGGACCACATCGAGGCCGCCCTGCGCAAGATCGACAAGGGCACCTACGGCTCCTGCGAATCCTGCCGCAAGCCCATCCCCAAGCCGCGCCTGGATGCCCTGCCCTTCGCCCGCTACTGCATCACCTGCCAGAGTTCGGCCGAGAGCGTGCCCGAGCTGGCCGAGGCGGCCGCGGATTTCCGCGGCATCGGCGAGGAAACCGGCCGAGAGTCCTGAGCGGGCCCGCCGCCCCAGGGCGCGCCGTATTGAAAACGTAACAGCCCGCAGGCTATCATGGAGGAGCCTTCCTCCATATGAGATATTGGGTCTTCAAAGACTCCCAGATCCTGGGGCCGCTGGCCAAGGAGGACTTCGGTCTGGTCGGCGGGGTGCGCCCCGAGACTTTGGTCTGCGCCGAGGGCGACGCCGGCCGCGCTGACGCGGACTGGCTCTGCGCCGAGGAGGTCGGCGAGCTCTCCGGCCTCTGCGCGACCGCCCCGCGGGCGCCGGCCGGGGACCTCCTCGAGCCGGGCTTCGGCCTGCTGGAGAGGTTGCAGGCGGAGACTCTCCCCCTGCCGGGCGAGGGCGGGAGCGAAGGCTGGCTGACGGACATCTTCTCGCCGGCCTCGCGCATCCCCGCCGCCGACCTGCCCAAGCCGGACGAGGCGACGCGCCAGGCGCTCCAGGATTCCCAGGCGCGCATCCAGGAACTCACCTCCCAGCTCGAGCAGCTCAACCGCCGCCTGGCCGAGCTGGAAGCGGCGCCCAAGCCCGCTCCGGCCCCTCTGAAGAAGGCCGCTTTCGTCCCGCCGCCCGCGGCCGCGACGGCCCCGGCGCCGGCGCCTCAGGAGGCCGCCGTCGTCCCGCCGCCCGTGCTCGCGCCTCTGCCGAAGGTCGACGTCCCCGCGCCGGAGCACATCAAGCCGCCGGTGCAGGAGGGCCCTGCCCTCTCGCCGGAGGAATCCCCCTACCGCTGGGACACCCAGCCGGCCCTCGGCGGCGGTCTGCCGGTCATCGGCAGCGGCCTGCCGCCGGCCCCGTCTGCCCCGACCCCGGCATTGGAGCCCCCGACCCCGGCGCCCGAGACGGCGCCGGCCCCCAAGGGCCGGGTCCGCCGGGTGGTCAAGGTCTCGGCCCCCCAGTCGTTGCGCAAAGTGGAGAAGAGCCTCCCTCACTCCTCATCCGCCGCGGAGAAGACCCTGCCGCCAGCGGCGGCCGCGCCGACCCTGCCGTCAGCTGCGGCCGCGCCGACCCTGCCGCCAGCGACGGCCGCGCCGACCATGCCGCCCGCGCCGATGGCACCGCCCGCGCCGGCCGCGGCGGTCCCCGGATTGAGCCAGGAGGAATCCCCCTACCAGTGGGCCCCCCAGGCGACTCCGGGAGCGATCCTTCCGCAGGCCGGCTCCGCGCCCCTGGAGCTCAACGCTCCGCCTGAGACCGTCCCGCCCAGCCCCTTCGCCCCGCCGCCGTCGTCCCCGTCCCAGCCGGTCCTGGCCCCTCCCCCCGCGACCATGATGCCCGGGACTTTCATGCCGCAGATGACCTCCCCTCCGGCGCCGCTCCCGGCGCTCTCCCGGACCATGGAGGTCCCGCCCGTGCCCACCTTGGCAAAGCCCGGGCCGGCCCCGACCGTGCCGCCCATGACCATGTCCTTCTCCGGCGCCGCCGCGGCGCCCGCGCTGGCCCCGG
>JAQUNT010000125.1 GCA_028717525.1 Elusimicrobiota bacterium | reverse complement strand
GGCTGGAGCTCGGGGCCGACGACTATCTCTTCAAGCCGATCAGCCCCAAGGTCCTGATCGCGCGGGTCCGATCCATCCTGAAGGCCGCGAGGCGAGGCTGAACTTGATCCCGGTCCTGCTGGGACTTCTGGCGCTCTGGGCCCCGGCTCCGGCTTCCGCGGAGCCCGGCTTGAGCGGAGCCGGCGTGGCCATCCGCCGCAACCTCATAGCGGGGGGCGGGGGCAGCGCCGCAGGCGCGGGCCTGGCGCTCGACAGCGCGGTCGCGGAAGCGGGGATCTCCACGCTGACCTGCGCGAGCGCCCAGGTCTTCCCGGGGCTCATGCATGAGATCTCCCAACCCGGCTCCATCACCTCCATCACGGCCGTGTCCAAGGACACCGGGTCTTTGGAGCTGTCCTGGCCTTCGCCCGGGCGCGACGGCTTCCAGGGCGACGTCCTGGCCGGACACTGGCGCATCGACGCGTCGAGCGATCCGGCCCATGTCTTCGCGCCCACCACCTATCAGACCGAGTTCGCGACCACCACCGCCCCCGGCGCGACCCAGTACTACACTTTGACCGGTCTTCTGGCCAACACCACGTACTACACGCGCATCTACCTGGCCGACGCCCGGAAGTTCTTCGCCGAGACCTCGGCGCCGAGCGACGAGTCCACCTGGTCGCGGCTGCCGGCCTCCCCGCTGTTCTCGGGGGTCTTCGGCACCAGCGTGACCATCTCCTGGGTCCTGCCCGCGGACGGCGCCGAGGGCTACCTCGTCAAAGGCTCCTCCACCAACTTCGGCCTCTTGACCCCGGGCGGGGTGGTCGTGACCTCGCAGACTCCCAGCGGGCTCGCGGTGACCCTGACCGTGACCGGCCTGGCGCCCGACACCACCTACTACTTCAGCCTGGGCAGCCTCAACTGGCAGAGCCAGGGGAATTTCAACACGGTGATGAGCACCGTCACCCGGCGCCTCGTGGTCCTGCCCATCGAGGGGCTCGCCGTGGCGACCGACGACCTCGGCCGCCGTTTGACGCTGACCTGGAGCAATCCGGACTTCCCCGAACGCGCCGGAGTGACCATCCTGCTGAGCACGAACCCGATCACGTCGGGGCCGGCCGACGGCACGGCCTATCCGCCGGGCACGGTCCTGGCCGACGGCGCCGTGGTCCGGTCCTCGGCTTCGGCCGCGTCCTACCTGGAGACCGGCCTGACCCTGGACGTGACCGGGTATTTCTCGCTCTACAGCCGCAACGTGGCCAACGTCTTCTCGGTGGCCGTCTCGACCTTCGTCGTCCTCGACCTGCCGCCCATGGCGCCGGCGGGTCTGGCGGGCGCCCTGAACGCCGAGGGCTCCTCCATCACCTTGAGCTGGAGCCAGGTCGGCTCCAACCTGGACGGCTCCGGCTTCCAGGTCCCGGCCGCGCCGATCCCCTTCGAGCTCAACCGCTTCGAGATCTACCGCGCCACGGGCATCTTCCGGCCCAACTGGGAGTACGTCGGCTCGGCTCCGGCCAGCGCCGCGGTCTACGTGGCCAGCGTCCCGACGCCCGGGGCCGTCTCCTACTACAAGGTCGTGTCCCGCGACGGCTTCCCAAGCGGCTGGACGGACTCGGCCATGGCGGTCGACACGCTGGGGGACATCTATGCCCTCGGCGCCGACCAGGTGACCCGCCTGAGGATACCGGCCGCGGCGGCCGGATTCCTCCAGCCCTCCGGCAACCCGAGCGGGAAGCCTCTCCTGGTGCGGGTCGACGAGCGGCCCGAGGACCTGGGCGGGCGCGTGGTCCAGTCCGTGAGCTTCGACCCGGTCTCTTCTCCCGGCAACGAGGCCGCGCCCCTGCCCGCCGCCAGCTCGCCTTTCGACATCGCGCTCCACTACGACACCGCGGGCGGGCAGGTCGTCGCCGGAGCGCCGCGACCCCGTTCCCAGGCGGCCAACCCCCTGGCCCCGGCCGTCTCGGCCGACGAGGCCTCGGATTGGCTGACCGCCTACTATGTCGAAGGGAAGAGCGCGGCCAAGGTCTTCGGCCGCGTGGACCCCTTGGCCCAGACGGTCCAGGTGCAGGCGCCGTATCTGGGCAATTACCAGATCCGCGCCACGGCGCGCGCCCAGGGCTTCAGCTTCGACGCCTCCGGGGTCTCCAACCGGGCCATCACGCCCGACGGCAACGGTCTCAACGACACCGTGGTGTTCACCTTCAGCAATCCCCAGGATTCGGCGGTCAGCGGCAGGATCTACGACGTGCGCGGCCGCTTCGTGGCGGACCTGGCTCCGGGGCCCGTCGCGGGCGCGAGCCTGGTCTGGGACGGCAAGGCCAACGGCGCGGTCGTGCCGCGCGGGGTCTACATCTACCAGATCCGCGCCGAAGGCAGGACCTATAACGGCACGGTGGTGGTGATCCGATGAGGGCCCTGCTCCTGGCGGCGCTCATCGTCCTGCCGGCCCTGCCGGCCCGGGCCGCGTTCGAGGACCTGGGAGCCGGGGCCCGGGCCGCGGGCATGGGCAACGCCTTCGTGCCCGTGGCCGACGACGTCTACGCGATCTACTACAACCCGGCGGGCCTGGGCACCTTGGAGCGCCCGGAGCTGGGCGCCGCCTACTCCATGCTCTATCCGGGCCTGAGCGACAGCTCCAACCTCAACACCGCCTTCATCGGCTATGTCCACCCCCTGCGCGAAGGCCGCCAGGGCGCTTTGGGCGCGGCTTGGGATTCCTTCACCCTCGACACCAGCCTCTATCGCGAGGACGCCTTCTATCTGTCCTACGGCCGGCTCATGTGGGAGGCCCCGCCCGGAGGCGAGCTCTACGGAGGCGTGAACCTGAAGTATCTGCGCAGTTCCTTCGGCTCCTTCGCCGAGGCCGCCAACGCCGTCCGCACCAACGGGGTGGTGGGAAGCGGCCAGACCGACCCGCTGCTCGCGGGCAGCCGCAGCCGGAGCGCCTACGACGGCGACCTGGGCCTGCTCTACAAGCTGGGCCGGCACTACTCCGTGGGACTGGCGGCCCTCCACCTCAACCAGCCCGACGTCTCCTACGGTAGCGGCCCGGACCGTCTGCCCATGCTGCTGAAGATGGGCTTCAACTACCGCAGCCTCATCTCCAACCTGGTGGCCGAGTACGACACGCAGAGGGGCTCGGCCGGCGGGCGCGACCACACCTTCATCATGGCCGCGGAGAGATGGTTCCCCCGGCTCTTCGCGGGCGACGTGGCCGCGCGCGCCGGCTTCGGCTGGGGCAGCCGGGACTACACGGAGTTCGACGCGGGAGCCTCCTACCGCAGCCGCCGCTTCGAGATCGACTACGCCCTGGGCGTGCCGATCGGGACGGTCAGCGTGCCCATCTCCAGCCACAAGATCTCCCTGAGCTTCCGCTTCGGCCGCAGGACCGAGGCGGAGGAATCGCTGGAGATGGTCCTCGAGGCCATGAAGCAGCTCAAGGCCGGCCAAGCCGGGCCGCCGGCCGAGGCCGACCGCGTCCCCTCGCGGGGGCTCACGGTGGAGGAGTTCCTGGCCCAGTCCCGGGCCCTGGAGGCGCGCGCCCGGTACTTCGAAGCCCTGCAGAAGTTCGACGAAGCCCTGCAGACGGCGCCGGCCGACAAGGCTCTGCTCGAGCGCTACGGGCGCTTGAGCTTCGTGGCCCGGCAGATCAAGGCCCTGCCGAGCTACAAGACCGACCCCATGCAGGCCTCCCTCCATCTGGGGCTGCTGGCCTACTTCTCGGGAGACAACCTGGAGGCCGTGGCCAAGGTGAGCCAGGCCCTGAGCCTGGAGCCCGGCTGGAAGGAGCTCGACGCCTTCCTGACCCAGCTGGAGAGCGTCACGGGCATCAAGCGCGCGACCTTCCCGGCCGGGGAGAAGCCGGACCATCAGGCAGCCGTCAAGCTGGCCCAGGCCAACGCCGCCATAGAGGACGCGGAGTACGAGAAGGCCGCGCAGCTGAGCTTGGAGGTGCTGCGCGTCGAGCCCAAGAGCGCGGCGGCCTGGGAGGACCTGGGCTCCGCGTACTTCGCGCTCAAACAGTACGACGATTCCGTGAAGGCCTGGGAGAAGGCCTACGAATTCGAGCCCAACGCCGCGGTGCGCACCGCCATCAAGGCCACCATCCGCAGCATCCGGCGGGCGCGCGAGCACGCCCCGGCGGTCAAGCCCGTGCGCCAGGCGCCGCCGCCCCCGGAGCGGCCGCGCCTGAGCCCGCAGGAGCGGCAGCGCCTCTTCGACGCGGGCACCGACGACTACGCGGCGCGCCGCTTCGAGGCGGCCAAGAAGGCGTTCGAGACCATCCTGCAGGCCGATCCCGGCGACGTGGAGGCTCAGAACGCCCTGCGCCGGGTCAAGGAAGAGCTGCCATGAGGATCAGGACCAAGCTCTCCCTGCTGACGGCCGCGCTCATCGCCGCGGTGGTGCTGGCCCTGGCGGGCACCGTGACCGTGGTGCAGAGGCGGGCGCTGCAGGACGACTGCCGCCGGCGCCTGGAGACGCTCATGGAGGGCGTGGAGCGCATCGCGCAGGAGTCCATGGACCGGCGGGACCGCCTCATGCTCGTGAGCTACCTCATGGTCCTGCAGAAGGAGCATCCGGAGCTGGCGGCGGCCTCCGTGACCTCCCGGGGCCACACCTCGGTCATCGGCGCCGAGCGCCCTGGGCTCCTGTACCTGGCGCGCACCGTCTCGCCGAGGCGGCCGGTGACCTACACGGTCACGGCCTATCCCGCAGGTCCGGGCCCGGCGGCCACCGTGGCGGTCTCGGCCGCGGGGCTGTCCTTGACCGCCGCGGGCGACGCGACCGTGGCCGTGGCGGAGCCGGCCGCGTCCGAGAGCCTGGCCGTGCGGCTGGGCTTCGACAACGGGATCCTCGACGCCGAGCTCGCGCGCGCCCTGCGGCCTCTGCTGCGGCGCACCTTGCAGGTCGCCGGCGTCTTCCTGGTCCTGGGGATGCTGGGGGCCGCGAGCCTGGCCAAGCTCCTGACCGGTCCGCTGACGGCGCTGAGCGCGGCCGTGGTCTCGGTGGGCAAGGGCGACCTGGGCGTGAGCGTGCCGGTCTCCGGCCGCGACGAGGTGGGACTGCTGGCGGCCCGGTTCAACCAGATGACCGCGGGGCTCAAGGAGCTCATGGACTTCCGCGAGGACATCCTGCACACCCTGACCCATGAGCTCAACACCCCGCTGGGAGGACTGAAGGGCTATCTGGAGCTCTGGCAGGAGAAAGGCATCCCAGCCGGGAAGGCGGAGCAGGGAGAGGTGATCGAGACCATGCTGGCCGCGGTGCTGCGCATGGAGAACTCCTTGGGCAGCGCCCTGCGCCTCTTCGGCCCGGACGCGGCGGCGGGCTCGCCGGCCGCGCGCCGCGTGGTGGGCCTGCACGACCTTTTCAACGAGGTGACCACGCTCTTCGCCCCGTTGGCCAGGTCCAAGCGCATCGCCGTGGTGCTGGACACCCCTCAAGGCATGGCTTATCTGTACGCGGAGGAGGAGCCCCTGCGCCGGATCGTGACCAACCTGGTCTCCAACGCCCTGAAATACACGTCGAGCGGGGGCGCGGTGCGGCTGGGCATCGAGGACTCGGCGGAGCGGGTCGCGTTCTGGGTCTCGGACACGGGCTGCGGCATACCGGCCGGGGACCTGCCCGACCTCTTCACCAAGTTCTACCGCGCCGGCTCGCGGCGGGCGGGCGAACGCATCCCGGGCTCGGGCCTGGGCCTGGCCATCGCCAAGAAGGCGGTCGACGGCCTGGGCGGTTCCATCGCGGTGACCAGCACGCCGGGCCAGGGCTCGACCTTCCGGGTCACGATCCCGAAGACGCCTCATCCGGTCGGAGGCGCGGCGTGAGATCCCGGGATCCCGGAGCCAGACTCCTGCGCGTCTTCCTGGCCTGGCTCATGGCCGCCATGCCCGCGGTCCCCGGGGTGGGGGTGATCCCGGCCCAGGCGCAGAGCGCGCCCGGCCTCATGAACTTCCAGGGCCGGCTGACGGATTCGAGCAACAACCCTCTGGCCGGCGCGCACGTGCTCACTTTCCAGGTTTTCGACGCGGCCTCCGGCGGCGCGTCCCTGTGGGGGCCGGAGAGCCAGTCCGTGACCGTGGTCAACGGGGTCTTCGCGGTCCAGCTGGGGGCCGTCTCCGCCCTGAACGCGGCGGCGTTCTCCGGAACCGCGGCCTATCTGCAGGTGACGGTGGACGGCAATCCCCTGACGCCGAGGACCCGGCTCATCACGGCGCCCTACGCCTTCAACGCCCAGCTCCTGCAGGGCCGCGGCTACGCGGCCTTGGTCTCGACCGATACCGCGGCGCAGAGCATAGCGGGCGACAAGACCTTCACCGGCACGCTCAGCGTGCCGGGCCCGACCGCGCCGGGGCACGCGGCGAACAAGGCCTATGTGGACGCCGCGGGGGGCACGTCGCTGCTGAAGTCGACGAGCACCTGGTCCGGACAGAACACCTTCCTGAACCTGGTCATGGTGTCGAGCGACGTGGTGCTCTCCGGCGTGCTCAACCGCGGCGCGGAGCTCGCCGTCGGCGGCCCGGTCAGCGTGGCCGGCGGGGTGACCGCGGCGAGCGGCACCTTCACGGCCTCCGGCGACGGCCAGTTCAGCCTGCGCACCAGCTCCGGGGTCAGCGTGGCGGCCGGCGGGGTGACGGCTCCGTTCTTCAGCGGCGCGCATTTCGGCGACGGCTCCGGGCTGAGCAACGTCACAGCGGCCGACTCGAGCAAGGTGGCCAAGGCCGGCGACGCCATGACCGGAGCGCTGACCATGTCCGGCTCTGGGGCTCATATCGTGTCGGGCAGCTCGATCACGACCAAGGGCGGCTTCTTCGGCGATGGGTCGGGCCTGACCAATATCAGCGCGACTGACGCGAGCAAGGTGGCCAAGGCCGGCGAC
>JAQUNT010000124.1 GCA_028717525.1 Elusimicrobiota bacterium | reverse complement strand
TACGACGACCTCCTGCTGGTGCGCACTTGGATCTCCGCCCTGGGCAAGGCCAGCGTGGCCTTCGACTACGAGGTGCTCGACGCGGAGGGCCGGGAGCGCCGCCTGGCCGCCGGACGCACCCGCCACGCCGTGGTCAACGAGCTTTGGAAGCCCGCCCGCCTGCCGGAGGACCTGCGCACGGCGCTGTCGGCTTTCCTGAGGCCGGAGCCCGCTTCCAGGCCCGGCTAGGCCGTTCTAAGTATAGGGGACCGCGACGCAGTCCCGCGCGGCGTGTCCGCGCAAGCGCGCCTGGCTGGCGTACCATTCCCATACGACCTGCACCAGGGCCTTGAGGATGCACGCGGCGGGCACGGCGAAGACCAGGCCCAGGAAGCCGAAAATCTCGCCTCCGATCATCATGGAGAGCAGGTAGATCAGCGGGTGCAGGTGCACGGAGTACTTGGCGATGAAGGGCTGCAGGAGCGCCTCGTCGGCCAGCCGGATGCCGACGAAGAGGGCGACCACCTTCAGGCTGGCCTCGACGGTCCCGAACTGGATGACGGCCGCGGCGCCTCCCACCAGCGCCCCGACGACGGCGCCGAGATAGGGCACGAAGCTCGACACCCCGGCGAGGATCGCGATGGAGAGCGCGGCGTGGAGTCCCAGGGCGAGCAGGCCCACGTAGGAGGCCGCGGTGATGGACAGGGCCACGATGAGTATGCCGCGCAGGTAGTGGCCCAAAGAGGCGTCGATCGCGTTGAGCAGATGGAGGGCCTGCTCCACGTAGCGGCTCGGCGCCGCCTGGATCGTGGTCGAGATGATGAGAGGGCCGTCGAGGAGCAGGAAGAAGGTGATGAAGGGCACCAGGAAGAACAGCGAGAGCAGCGGGAAGAGGCCCAGGAGATAGGAGGGCACGAACTCGAGCTGCGCCATGGCCGAGGCGTAGGCTCGCTCGGCGAGCGGCCCGATGGGCAGTCCGGCGTGGGGCAGGTGCTTGGCGGCGCGGCCCTGGAGGCCGGCCGCGAACTTCTGCACCTTGGCGAGATAGACGGGGGCGTCGACCTGCAGACGGGAGGTCTCCGCGAGCAGCACGGGCAGGAGGAGCTGGCCCAGGAGGTAGAGCAGCAGGCCCGCCAGGATGTAGAAGGCCAGCACGACATGGAAGCGGCGCAGGCCCCGAGTCTCGGCTGCGTCGATGAGGGGGTTGAGCACATAGGCCAGGGCGAAGCTCAGCACGAACGGCAGCAGGGCCTGGCGCACGAGGTAGGCGCAGTAGAGGGCGGCGGCGCAGGCCAGGACGACGGGCAGCAGCGCGGGGGCTTGCCGCTCGCTCATGAGGCGGGCGTCGCCGCAGCGCCCGAGGAGGCGCCGGCCGTGGGGGAATCCGTCCGGCCGGCACCGGCGGGACTTCCGCTGCCGCCGGCGCGGCGCAGGCGCGCCGAGAGCAGTTGGGCCAGATGCGTCATGATCTGCACGCCGATGCGGGGGTGGGAGGAGAGGAGGGACTCCAGCTTGGAGCGGTAGAGCAGGAGGACCTGCGAGCGCTCGACGGCCGTGGCCGTGGCCGTGCGCGGCAGCTGCTCCAGAAGCGCCATCTCGCCGAAGAATTCCCCGGGCTGGATGGTGTAGATCTTGCGGGGCTGGCCGTCCGGGCCCGCCTTGGTGAGCTGGACCTGGCCCGACTCCAGGATGAAGAGGGCCCGGCCGATGTCTCCTTCCATGAACAGGACCTCGCCTTCATGGTAGGTCCGGCTGTGCATGCTCTGGACGAGGTGCCCGAGATCTACGAAGCGCAGGTCCTTGAAGAGGTCCAAAGACCTCAGGAAAGCCCGCTTGCGCGAGGTCGCCGGGTCTCCGAAGAACCTTCTCAGGAAGCGGCTCAGCGGCATAGGTTAGGCGCTCTTGCCCATGTAGCGGCTGGCGAGGTTGAGCACGGTACCGAACAGGTGCAGCCAGCCGGAGCGGACGGCCTCGCCGAAGGAGGCGACCTGCTGGTCGACCCGGTAGGTCAGGACCTCCACGGCCTGGGCCGCCTTCTTGACCTGCAGGAGGGTCGCGATCAGGACGGCCACGAGCACGGTCAGCTCCAAGACGATGACGACGAGGCAGACGGCGATGAGGGTTTCCATTCTGGACCTCTCTGGTCGGTTTGCATGGACTATATCTAATCGCGTTCGGCATCGTCAATGAGCCCGAAGTCCAATATGCTACCATCACGAGAATGAAGCCGTTCCATCGGGCCCTGCTGACCCGCTCGGCCGTCCTGCTGGGCATCCTCGCCGCGGACCGGCTGACCAAGCTGTGGGCCGTGGAGCGGCTGGCTCCGGGGCCCGGCCTGGCCTTGCTGCCCTTCTTCCACCTGACCTACGTGGAGAACACGGGCGCGGCCTTCGGCATCGGGCGCAGCCGCAACGGCTTCTTCGTGGTCCTGACCTTGGCCCTGCTGGGCCTGCTCTTCTGGCTGCGCCGCAGCTGGCCGCGCGAAGACCGCTGGCTGGAGACCGGCTTCCTCTTGGTGGCGGGCGGCGCTTTGGGCAACCTCTACGACCGCCTGGCCTACGGCTTCGTGGTGGACTTCCTGGATTTCCGCGTCTGGCCGGTCTTCAACGTGGCGGACTCCTGCGTGACCGTGGGGGCCTGCTGCCTGGCCTGGGGCCTCTCCCGCCTGGAAAAGAAGCAGCCCGGACGCTGAGCGCGTCCGGGCCGCGCGCGGGGAGACCTAACCCATCTTGTGCATGAAGTAGCCCGCGCCGAAGCCCACCATCCCGAAGGCCAGCGCGCCGATGGGCCCGCCGAAGACGAAGCCGATGAGCGCGGCCCAGAGCGCCATCTTGCCGCCCGCGATGGTGGAGTTCCACTTGTTGGGGTCCTCGGGCTTGACCGGCGCGGCCGGGGGGTCGCCGTGGGGCGGGGCGCCGCCCACGGTCAGGTTGGCCTTGGCCTTCTTGTCGGTGTCGATGTTCTCCCCGGCCGCGGCCTCGCCGGGCTTGGGATCCTTCACCTTCCCGTCCTTGCTGGTCCGCGTCTTCCCGGGGACCGCGGGGACGGCGTCCACGCACTTGGAGCCGTCGAAAACCTGGCCGTTGTCGCAGGCATCCCCGACCTTCCGTACGGCCTCGTTGGTGGCGGTCTTGCTCTTGCTCAGGTCGACCCCTTTGGCATGCTCCCGGTAGCCGTCCAGGACGGTCTTCCATTGCGCGGCGTTCTCCGGCTTGTACTCGCCCAGCGCGTCCTTCTTCTCCTTGAAGAAGAGCCCCACGGTGCGGTCTTGGCTCATGGCCTGGTAGAGCTGGGCGTCGTCCGCGGGCAACTGCGGATCGGCCGCCGCGGCCGCGCCGGGGAGAGTCCATAAGGCAAGGCAGGCCAAGGCTAGGATGGTCTTCATAAGAACCTCGGGATAGAGAGTCGATTCAAGAGTAGCATAGCCCCAAATTCCTGAATAATCAAGCCCCGCTCTTCGGGTATAGGATGGCGCATCCGGCCGCCGTCACGGAGGGCCTTTGGGCCCAGGCGGCCTTGGGCCTTAAGGCCCAGACCGTTCCAGCAGCCCGACGAGCTCCACATGCGAGGTCTGCGGGAAGAGGTCTACGGGCTGGACCTGGGCGAGGGAGAAGCCGGACCGGCTCAGATACCCGGCGTCGCGCGCGAAGGTCGCCGGGTCGCAGGAGACATAGACCAGGCGCCGGACCTGGGGCCGGGTCAGGAAACGCAGCACCGGCACGCTCAGGCCCGCGCGCGGCGGATCGGCCACGACCGCCCAGCCGCCGCCCGCCTGCTCCCGGAACAGCCTGGGCAGGACCGCCTCGGCGCGGCCGGCGATGAAGCGCGCGTTGCGCACGGAGTTGCGCTCCGCGGACTTCCAGGCGTCGCGCACCGCCTCGCGGTTCTCCTCCACCCCGATGATGCGGCGCGCGGCCGCGGCGAGCCAGAGGGTGAGGGTCCCGACCCCGCAGTAGAGGTCCAGGACCTGGTCGAAGCTTCGTCCCCCGGACGCCAGGGCCTGCCGCGCGCGGTCGTAGAGGACCTCGGCGGCCGCGGTGTTGACCTGCAGGAAGGCCCCCGGGGAGACCAGGAAGGAGAGCCGGCCCAGGCGCTCCTCCAAGGCCGCGGCGCCCCAGAGCCGCCGCCAATGGGGGCCCAGGACGACCGAGGTCTTGAGCGGCTGGACGTTGTGGTGGATGCCGAGGATCTCAGGGCAGGCCGCGCGCAGGCCGGAGACGAAGTCCTCGGCTCTGGGCAGATGCGGGCCGTGCGTGACCACCGTGACCAGGGCCTGGCCCTGCGAGTTGGTGCGCACGAACATGTGGCGCAGCACGCCCCGGCCGGAGTCCTGGTCGTAGGCGCGCCAGCCGAGCTCCTGGGCCAGCTGCTTGGCCTTGAGGACGATGCGCATGGAGAGCTCGGGCTGCACGGGGCAGGCAAGGCAATCGACGACCTGGTGGGAGCCTGAGGCGTAGAAACCGGCGTGGAGCCGGCCCTCCGGGCCCTGCGCGAATGGGACCAGCACCTTGTTACGATAGCCCCACTGCTGAGGTGAAGGCAGCGTCGGGAGGATCTCCACTCCCTTGAGCTTGCCGATGCGCTCCACGCAGTCGCGCACCAGCGCGGCCTTGTGGCGCAGTTGGGCCGGCTGGTCCAGGTGCTGCCAGTCGCAGCCGCCGCAGGCCGGCCCGGGGCGGTCCGGCGCGAAGTGCAGGGGGCAGGGGGGGACTCGGCGCTCCGGCCCCGGTTCGAGGAGCCTGACGATGCGGGCCCGGGCGAAGGAGGACTTGGCCGAAACGACCTCCACTTCCAGGAGATCCCCCGGGGAGCCTCCGGCCACGAAGATCACGCGCGCGGAGCCCTCGGCCTTGGCCACGGCCTCGCCTTCCGGGGCCATGCGCAGGACGCGGACCGTCAGTCTCTCGGCCATTCGGGATGCACCTTCCTGCTGCGGATTTTATCAATTTAGTAGACTTAAGGATGATGAAAGGACTGGCTGTCTGGCTGCCGGCCGCGCTCCTGGCCGGCTGCGTGGCCGTGCCCGGCGGGGTGGACGAGGACCATCTGGCGCGTTCTCAGGTCCTCAACCAGCGGGATGTGTTCCCGGACCTGGACCCCGGCGTCAACGAAACTCAGAGCCAGCACTTCCAGGCGCGCGCCTACGGCAGCGGCAAGGCCATGCAGGCCGCCGATCTCGCGGAGACGGCGTACCAGCGTCTGATGGTGGACACCGGCCTGTCTTCCTTCGCGCCGACGGCCGGGCGCTACAAGATCGTGCTCTACGCCAGCCCCGAGGAGTACCGCAGGAAGACCGGCCAGCCCGGCTGGTCGAACGGCGTGACGGTGGGCAGCACCATCTACTCCTACGAGGGGGGGCACCTGGACGGGCTGCTGTCGCACGAGCTGTCCCGCTTGGTCTTCTATGACTACGTGGGGCACGTCAACCTGGACCACCGCTGGGTCAGCGAAGGCCTGGCGGTCTACGAGGAGAGCAAGGCCGGCCAGCCTGCCTCGGGCGGGGTGGCCCCGCCTATGCCGGCCTGGCCCCAGGGCTGGCAGCCTCTGCCCTTGGACTACATCATCCGCATGGCGCCAGCCACGGACCGGGACCGCACGCTCAGCTCCTGGCACCTGCAGGCCGAGAGCCTGGTGCGCTTCATGATCGAGCGGGGCGGCCGCACCGGGTTCGGGCAGTTCCTGGGGGAACTGCGCCAGGACGCCTCCTTCGACAAGGCCGTGGCCGCGTCCTTCCCGGGGACCTGGCGGGACCTGGCGGACCTCTACGCCTCCTGGGCCAAGGCCCAGCAGTGACCAGATGAACGGCCCCGACCAGGCCTCGGCTCCGGCCGTCGGCGCCGGGAAGCCCCGCACGGTGGTCCTGCCCGTGCGCGGCATGCACTGCGCCTCGTGCGTGGCCAAGATGGAATCCGTTCTGGGGGCGCTCTCCGGGGTCGATTCCGTGAGCGTGGACCTGCCCTCGCGCACGGTCGCCGTTTCCTATATGCCGGTCCCCGGCCGCTTCGGCGTACGGGAGCTGCGCCGCGCCATCGAGGGCGCCGGCTACGACGTGCTGGGAGAATCCGAGTCCCGGGCCCAGGCCGAACAGCTCAGCCTGCTGGCCCAGCAGAGCGAGCAGCGCGTGCTCATGACCCGACTGCAGTGGAACATGCTCTTCGCCGCGCCGCTGTTCCTGTCGGACTGGCTCAACCTCTCTCCCTACACGCAGTTCCTCCTCGCCATCCCGCTGCAGCTCTGGGGCGGCTGGCATTTCCACGAGGGGCTCGTGCGCAGCCTGCGCCGGCGCAGCGCGGACATGAACACCTTGGTGTCCTTGAGCACCTGGGCGGCTTTCCTGCTCAGCGCCTATGTCACCATCTTCCCGGAGAGCCTGCCCCCGGCGGCGCGCCACCCGCAATGGGACGCGGTCGCGGGCCTGGTCACGATGATCACCTTGGGCCGCTGGCTGGAGGCCAAGACCCGGGGCAAGGCCAGCGAGGCCGTGGCCAAGCTCATGCGCATCGCGCCCAAGACGGCCCGGGTCCTGCGCGACGGCCAGGTCGATATCGTGCCCATCGCGGAGGTGGAGGTGGGGGAGGTCATCCAGGTGCGTCCCGGGGAGCAGATCGGGCTCGACGGCGCGGTCCTTTCCGGGGCTTCGACGGTGGACGAGTCGCTGCTCACCGGCGAAAGCCTGCCGGTGGAAAAATCCGCGGGCTCGCGCGTCTGGGGCGGCTCCATCAATAAGACCGGGGCGCTGGACGTGCGCGTGGCCAAGCCGGGCTCGGAGTCGGCCTTGGCCCGCATCGTGGAGGCCGTGCGCGTCAGCCAGGCCACCAAGCCCCGCATCCAGCGCTTCGTGGACCGCGTGGCGGGCTGGTTCGTGCCGGGAGTGATGCTCGTCGCGGTCGCCTGCGCCGTGCTCTGGGCGCTCTAC